>CALGNA010000001.1 GCA_937958795.1 uncultured Bdellovibrionales bacterium
AGGTTATGGCTTTTGTGAAGTTCTAGGTTCTTTTGGGGTAGAGAAGTACAATAAAATGAAGTGAAATAAAAGATACAAGTTATGACTGGAGAGGGCCTGTGCGACAAATAAAGAGTTTTAAAGAGCAAATAGTGATATATTTTTGGATGAGCAGTTGTTGTGCTCTTATAGTTTTCCTTTCTTCGTGTTCTGGACAAAAAATAGATTTAAATTTACAGAATGAGGCCTTGTTTGGCGGGCTTAGAACAAGTTTAAATTCACTACCAACCCCTTGTGCTTCTACAGTTGTAACAGAAGGAGTGCCTTTTTCCTGCCCACAATCTGGAGAAGTAGATGAAATATGGATGTTTGATACAACACATACTTGTACGTTTATGTTTCAAGAGCATGAGTTAGGGAATTATGGTGGGACTGCAGGGCCTGAAGATATTGCGCTTGGAACCTGTGTTTTTTCTTTATTTGTTTTAGATGACGACACCATTGGGGGGCAGACTTATTCAACTGTTCTAACTTTTGAAAACGCAGCTCCAATACTATCGATTGGTGGAGTCTCTATTGGCGAAGACTCACCCTTAACTTTAATTAGGAGCGATGTAGATGTTCAGGCGAATGAAGAGGGTTTTGGTCAGTATTCATTATTACCAGCCTCAATTGTGGGAACTCCAAAGTGTTCAGATGTTGGGACTGTAGATCTAGATGTAGATAATGGAGAAACTCAATTTAAACCGGGTTTAAATTTTGTTGGTGATTGTTTTATTCGAGTAGGTTTTGATGATGGTCTGGGTGCTGTTAATTCAGAAGTAGAAAGCGAATTTAAAGTTACGGTAAGTCCAATTAATGATCCTCCTATTTTACAATCAAGTATTCCATCTTCTGTAGTTGAAGATGATATGTATATGGGAACAGCAACGGCAATTGATCCAGATGAGGATACTATAACTTATGCTTTGGATCCAAGTGCTACATGTACTTGGGTTAATGTTTCACCAACAGGAATTATTACGGGAGTGCCAAACGATGATGATGTCGGAACCTGTGATATTGTTTTAACGGCAACAGACGGAATAACAATATCTGATTTAGAGGTTATTACAATTGAAGTAGTGAATGTGCGGCCTACATTAGAAATACATGATGTTTCGATTGCAGTTGGACTCGGGGTTACAATAATACATGCTGATGGTTTGGTTGAGGCGAGTGATGAAGACTATGGTGTATATGCTTTTGATCATATAAATACCCCAGGTATAAATTGTGTTGATAATGGAGTTTTGACAATCAATACTAGCTCAGGTGAAATAACTTTTGACCCTGATAATGCCTATGCAGGATATTGTAATATTAGAGTCACATTTGATGATCAAAATACTCAAAGAAATATTGGTTATGAGGATTTTTCCGTAGAGGTTGGAGATAGTACAGCTCCAGACTTAACAATCGATGTTCCTATCCCGATGACTTATGTTACTTCAAACAATGAAAGTTTGTTTTCAGTTAGTGGGATATGTAGTGAAATTGGGAGAGATGTGCGTGTTGATTTTGGAGGATTTACTCAGTTTATAGTTTGTGCGGGAGTCGGAACTTACAGTGCAACATTTGATGTCAGTGGTCTTGTTGATACAAACATAGGTTATTTGTTAGAGGTTGAGCATTCTGATGTTGCTGGTAATGTATCAACTGCAGATTTAGTCATATTAAAAGATACAACGGCTGACGATACTATAAACATCAGTTTAAAAAATCCAGTACCACCTGAAAATGAAGGAATCATTAATAATCCAGACATAACTGTTGCTGGTTTGCCAGGGGATGTTGATACGGTAGAGATTTTTTCAGATGCAAGCTGCACATCAAGTCTAGCTTCGGTTTCTTCTGTTGGTGTTAGTGCTATCGATATAAGTTTAGCCTTACCTACAAATTGTACCACCTATGAACTGTATGCTCAGTATACAGATTTAAGAGGAAATGTATCTGATTGTTCTGCAGATATGACGACTTATTATTACTATGGAAGATCAAGAACTCTTACAGTTGCTCCAGCAACAAGTGTTGATGAATATCAGGTTTTAGTTACTTTGGATGCTAGTTTTGATTATGCAAATACTCAAACTGATGGTGATGATTTAAGGTTTTTTGATACTACGGGTAGTTTGCTGGATTATTGGGTAGAGCGTTTTGAAACAGGCGGAGATTCTAAAATTTGGGTACAGTTGCCGTTATTAGGTACGACTGATTTTGAAATGCAGTATTGTCAGCCAGGTGTAGAATCAAAAGAAGAGCAGCTATTAACTTTTGATTACTCTGTGCAAAGGGATTTATACGCCAATATGAGAGGAACAGGAAGTTTAGCAATAGCTTCCTATGTTCCAACTAATGACGTCACGCCAACTACATCAACTTTACAAACCATTGGGCAATTTGCAGTTAACTTATTCGGTTCAGTCCCTCAAGGTGTTATTCAGTCAAAGGGTCCGCTGTCAGGAAGAATACAAAGTTCGTCAGGCTATGATTCTATTGCACCGTTTTCAAGTGCAGGTAAAGTTTTAGGTTATCCAATATCTAGATCAGCTACAGATACTTGGGATTTGTATAACCCAAGTAGTTCCATAGCAAATGTTACAATGACAGGATACGATGCTAGTGGTGTGTTAATGGATACGCAAAGTTTTACATTAGCATCAAGTAGTTTTACGACCAGAACGCTTACCGGTTCCATCGTAAACCTTGTAGAGAGTGATAAAAATATCAATGGTCATTATGTAGGTGGTACCAGTGATGCTGTTCTTGCTTATGATGCATCAACAGAAATTTACGGAGTAAGTTCTAATGGCGCTCATATTTCAACTGCTGTAGATGGAACTACTGGGACAGTTTATGGTTCCGATGGTTCGATGACAAGTTTTTCAATCAACAAAGGAGAGTTGTTTTCCTTAGCAGCAGGTGGAGTTCAAGGGACAGCGCCAGCTCAAAAAGTAGTTGCAAATAATCCCATTTTTGGTGCTTCACAAGCAGATAGTGATGGTAGTGAATCGGCTTCGTTTGTTCCTTTAAGTGAGTTAGACTCGTTTTATATTATTCCTAACAACACTCAATACATCGCTGTTGCTTGTCCTTATCAAACGACATTAGAGTTATTTAATTCTTCGGGTGTTTTGTTGCAAACTGTTTCTTGTACTCCGGTTGGAAACTTTCCAGGCAAAGCCTTCTTTGGAAATGCGGCTACAAATACAGTAGCTTTTACAGCAGGAGCTAGAATATCTGGTGATCAGGTTTTTTATGTATACTATGAATACGAAAACCAAGATGAGTCTAATGTTTTAGGGCCTAAGCATGGGCGTATTTATCTAGAGAATCCGCCATCTATAACTTTAGGGGCACCTATAAGTCTTTAAACACTGTGTTTTTTGGGTGCTTGGCGTATATTATTCTGAGGTCCAAATTACTTTGAGCGTCTTTAGGTTTCAAACAGTTGAGATTAAGAGTCTTGAAGTATAAATAAATAGTTTTCGACTGTTTTTTTCATTCCAATTTCAAGAGCTTCGCATATAAGCGCATGGCCAATGGAAACTTCATTTAACAAAGGAAGTGCTTGAGCAAAAAGCCCTAAGTTGGAGCTATTTAAATCATGGCCTGCGTTTACTCCTAAGCCAGCATCAAGTGCGATTTGATAGAGCTGAATGTAGGATTGTAATACGGTGTAAAGACTATGCAAGTTGTTATCTTTTTGTGAATAATTTTTTTGAAAGTCTACCCAGCTAATAGTTGGTTTTAATTTAGTTTTTGAAAAAGCATTTGCATAGGTTTCTGTATACATTTCGATTCTATTGAGTCCATTGGCTTTTAAGAAGTTAGCATCATCTGAATTGAATTTATGAGGCTCAACAAAAGTTGAGATTATAGTTTGATCGGGTATTTTAGACCGAGCCTCTAAAAGTATTTTTTTATTTTCAGAAATATCCCATCCTGCATTAGAAGTGAGAACTTCAGGGGGGTCTGGAACCAAAGTGCATTGGTGAGGTTGGATTTGATTTATGAGTTTTAAAAAGTCATTTGTAGGGTAGCCTTCGATATTCAAATCCACATGTTGGGGAAGTGTTTCTTTGAGAAGAAAGACATCTTCAGTTCTAATGTGACGTTGGTCGGGTCTAGGGTGAACGGTAATCCCCAGGGGGCCATATCCAGAAATTTTTTTGGCCCAAGATACTGGATCAGGATTACTTCCGCCTCTCGCATTTCTCAGCGTGGCAAGCTTATTGACGTTGACACTTAGCTGGGTCATGAGTCCTCCAATGGTTTCAATACTGAAGCTTGTAAAGCTTTCACATAAATTCTTGGTTTTATTAACAAAAGCTTAATACGACATACAAGGAATAATAAAGCATATATTGAGTTAAGAGCAAAAAACTTAATGGAGAAGTAATGACTTTCAATATGATTTTTAGACAACAATGGGTAGCGTTTGTAACATTAGCAGCTGTTTTACTTAGTTTTTCAGTTGGGGCTGGTGCTAAAAGTACTTTAACTGGTGCTGGGGCTTCTTTTCCTTATCCTTTATATTCTAAATGGATTTCTGAGTATCAAAAAACAAATACAGGTGTTGCTATTAATTACCAATCTATCGGCTCTGGTGCTGGTGTAAGGCAGGTTCTTCAAGGCACAGTAGATTTTGGTGCTTCTGATTCTCCCATGACATCAGAGGAGCATCAAAAGGCAAAAGCTCCAGTTGTTCAATTGCCTATGACGATTGGAGCCATTGTTGTTTCTTACAATATTCCAGGTTTGACTCAAGAGCTAAGCTTAGATCAGGAGCTTTTATCAGAGATTTTTTTAGGTACTATTACAAAGTGGGATGACCCTAAGATTTTAGCAATAAACCCGGATCTTAAATTAGAACTCACATCTTTAAAAAAACGTCACAAGTTCATATCAACGGTTCATCGTTCTGATGGTAGTGGAACGACGGCTGTATTTACAAATTATTTATCCGACATCTCTGAGAACTGGAAAGCAAAAGTAGGAGCTGCTAAGTCAGTAAAGTGGCCTGTGGGTCTTGGAGCTAAGGGTAACGAGGGAGTTACGGGTATGATTAAAAATACTCCAGGTTCTATTGGGTATGTAGAGCTAACTTATGCACTTACTAATAATTTAAAAAAAGCAAAATTAAAAAATAAAGCTGGAGAGTTTGTAAGTCCTGAAATTGTTAATATTCAAAAAGCTGTTTCAGAAAATATACCTGATGATTTTATTTTATCATTATTAAACTCAGAAAAAGAAGGCGCGTACCCTATAGTAGCATTTACTTATTTGCTAGTTCCATCTGATATGCCAACGGGTAAACTAAGTGTTTTAGCGCCTTTTATTAAATGGTCTTTAGAAGAGGGGCAGGGTTTATCAAAGCAACTTCATTATGTACCACTTCCAACTTCCATTTCTGAAAAAGTTGTTAACAAGGTAAGTGAACTTCAGCAGCTTTAATTGAGTTGCTAAGTTTTAGATTATTCTATGAAAAAACCTTCAGGGCATCATTTTGACCAAATCTTTTTTTACTTCTTAAGACTATCAGGTTGGTCTTTAGTTATAGTATTGCTTTTTATGATGGGGTCAATTTTTTGGATGTCTTTGCCGACGTTTAAAAATTCAGGACTGGGTTTTTTTGTCTCACAAAATTGGGATGTATTTAAAGAAGATTTCGGAGCTTGGCCTTTTATTTATGGAACAGTTGTTTCTTCATTTGTTTCTTTGTTGTTAGCTGTTCCAGTAAGTATAGGTGTGGCGCTCTTTATTAATGAACTAGCTCCTAGGTGGATTGCGAAACCAATTGGTTTTTTTGTAGAGATGTTGGCGGCGATTCCAAGCATAGTATTTGGTTTATGGGGTCTGTATGTCCTAGTACCTTTTTTAAGGGACTATGTTCAGCCAGGTCTAAGTTTAGTTTTTGGATGGTTACCATTTTTTAGTGGCCCACCAATTGGTGTTGGGATGATGGCAGCGAGTGTGGTTTTGGCGATTATGATTACGCCAACAATTTCGTCTATTTGTCGTGAGGTTTTTGCATCAATTCCACATTCAACACGTGAGGCTGCACTTGGTTTAGGAGCAACTCGGTGGGAATGTTTGAAATTAGCAGTTTTAAAATCATCTTTTCCAGGAATTTTAGGAGCAACACTGCTTGGTTTAGGCAGGGCCTTAGGTGAAACAATGGCTGTCACAATGGTTATTGGAAATGTAGCTCAAGTTAAGGCTTCTTTATTTGCGCCAGCGCAGACAATGGCGAGCTTATTGGCAAATGAATATGCTGAAGCAAACTCAGATGCTCATTTATCAGCCTTAACGGCTATTGGATTATGTTTGTTTATTATTGCAATTATTATGAGTTTGTTAGCTCAGTTAGTGGTGGATCGATTTCATAAAAAGGTTCATGGTCGATGAAATTAGATTTATCCTTTTATGATAAAAAAAGAAGTTTAAAAAACTCTTTTGCTTTAGGTTTGGTTGGGTTTTTGGCAATCCTTGGAAGTTTCCCTTTTTTAGCTGTGACATTTTATGTTTTAATGAAAGGTTTTAGTGCTCTAGATTGGGCTTTTATAACACAATTACCAAAGCCTCCAGGTGAAGATGGGGGTGGTGTTGGTCATGCTATCTTGGGTAGTTTTTTGATTGTTTCAGTAGCAAGCTTGATAGGTATCCCGTGGGGGCTTTCTATTGGAATCTTTATGAGTGAGGTTAAGAAAAAAACTCCATTATTTAGAATATTGAGATTTGTTTTGGATGTACTGGTTAGTGTCCCGTCCATTGTTGTTGGTATATGTGTTTATGTTTCTGTTGTTGTTTATATGAAGGCTTTTTCTGGTTTTGCTGGGTCATTGGCTTTGTCCATATTAATGATCCCTATCATTGCTAGGTCATCAGAAGAGATATTTAAACTCATCCCAGATCATATTAGGGAAGCTGGTTTAGCTTTAGGGATTCCACGTTGGAAAGTTATTTTAAAAATTTTGTTGCCGGGTTGTAAGGGCGCACTTATTACGGGTTTAATGTTAGCTGTAGCGAGAGCTGCAGGAGAAACGGCACCTTTGCTGTTTACAGCACTTTCAAATCAATACTGGTCGGCTGACTTAACAAAACCTATGGCTTCCTTACCTGTTCAAATTTATAATTTTGCAATAAGTGGGTTTGAAAATCATCAAAGACAAGCATGGGCTGGGTCTTTTGTTCTTGTTATGTTTGTAATGGTTCTTAATTTAGTAACGAGATTTATCTTAAGAGATAAAAATCATGGTTCGAGGAATTAAAAATGAAACAAGTTGTAGAGGTCAAAGGTGTTAGTGCTTGGTTTGGTTCACTTCATGTTTTAAAGGAAGTATCATTTTCAGTACATGAAAATGAAGTGGTGGCACTCATTGGTCCTTCTGGTTGTGGTAAATCTACTTTGATTAGATGTTTAAACCGTCTACATGAAGAGGTTCAGGATGCCAAAATATCGGGTCAGGTATTTTTAGAAGGGCAAAATATCTATGGACCTAATGTGGATGCTGTAACAATAAGAAGAAGGGTAGGGATGGTTTTCCAGAAGCCGAATCCTTTTCCTGGTTTGAGTATCTTTGATAATGTAGCAATTGGGTTAAAGCTAGCGGGTGTTCACAATAAAGCCATTCTACAGGAGCGAGTTGAGGAATGCCTAATGAAGGCAGCTCTTTGGGGAGAGGTAAAAGATAAGCTTAAAAACCCGGGACTGAGCCTGTCCGGCGGCCAGCAGCAACGTTTGTGTATTGCTAGGGCTTTAGCAGTGTCACCACCTGTTTTACTTATGGATGAGCCTACTAGCGCACTGGATCCACTTTCTACGGCTTCTATAGAAGAATTGATTGCTCAACTTAAAAAGACTGTTACAATCATAATTGTAACTCATAATATGCAACAAGCTGCTAGGATTTCAGATAAAACAGCTTTTATGTTAAATGGGGAGCTCGTTGAGTATGGTCGAACGACAGAAATCTTTACTCAGCCACGGATGGAACAAACTGAGCGATATATTACAGGAAGATTTGGATAAAGTATGCAAACAGGAAAACCTTACATGACGGACCTTAGAATAGATAGAACATTGGAAAATGTAGAGAAAGAGTTTTTAACTTTGGGTAGTTTAGTTGAAAATATACTGAGTCAAATTTCTGAACTGATTAAAAAAAGAAAATTTGCTCCAGACTCCTTAGAGTTAGTTTTAGACTGTGAAAAAAAGATTAACAATCAAGACAGACGTTTGTTAAAAGTTTGCACTGAGAGCCTCGCAAAAGAGTCTCCATTTGGAATGGATTTAAGGTTTATTATAGCAGTTATGAAGCTATCTGCTGATCTTGAAAGAATGGGAGATCAGTCTCGTAATATTGCGTATCTTATAAAAGACTATTTAAATCATACGACGACTAAAGTGGATCAAGATATTATTGAAATGTGTAATCAAGTCCAGTGGATGGTGAGAACGTCCATTGAAGCTTTTATGAAGAGAGATGTTTTGTTAGCGGAAAGAGTTAGAGAAAACGATCAGATTGTAGATGATATTTTGGCTGATATGAGATCAAAGTGTACAGATATGATGAAGCAAGACACTCAATTAGTAGAGACAGGAATTGACCAGATTATGATGGCTAAGAACTTCGAAAGAATAGCAGATCATGCAACCAATGTTGCAGAAGAGGTCTTTTTTGTTGTGAGAGGACATCAGAGCTTTGATAGTTATAAAGGGGATAATTTGTGAAAAGAGTCTTGCTGGTTGAAGATGAGGTAGATCTTGGTGAGTTGATTCAGATGCAGCTTAGAAGAACGGGATACAGCGTCGATTATGTGGAAAATGGAGTTCAAGCCCTTGAAGTTTTAAAAAATGAAGCTTTTGATTTGGTACTGTTAGATTGGATGATGCCTGAAATGGACGGTTTATCCACTCTCATGAGAGTTAGGAATTTAGAGGGTAAAGAAGAGATGCCGATCATTTTTTTAACGGCATTAGCTCATCCAGATCAGATTTGTGAGGCTTTAAATTGTGGTGCTGATGACTATGTGGTGAAGCCAGTTGATATTCAAATTTTAGATGCTCGCATTAAGTCTGTTTTACGACGTTCTGATTATAGAAAAAGTGAAAAACAATCTCAGAGTTTCGGTCAAACTTTGCAGGTTTCGAAGATTACTTTAGATAAAAAAACCTATATTGCGACGACAAATGAGGAAAAAATGGAGCTAACTCGCTCGGAATTCCGTCTTTTGCAAGCCTTAATGGAAGAACAGGGCTGTGTACTCACGCGGAAGCAGCTTATTGAGCAAGTGCAAGGTGAAGGCGTGATTGTTACAGGTCGTACTGTAGATACTCATATTTTTAGTTTGCGTAAAAAGCTTGGGGATCAATCGGAATGGATTGAAACTATACGTGGTGTTGGCTATCGTATGAAGAATGAGTGATCAAACAAATTTAGAAAAAAATGAGTCCATTCAAGCTATACATAATAAATTAATTATAAAAGAGTCCCTAATCTTTGGACTTTTTTTTATACCCTTAGCAATCTTATATGGGTACAGCTATGGTCAGGTTAATTTTTGGATCTTAGTTACAAGCTTTACAGTATTAACACTTTTTGTCTTCATATTTTTATTTAGAAGATTACTTAAACCAATTACTGTTATACATGCTCATCTCAATACTTGGCTTGAGTCAGATATTACTGAGGACTTGTTGCTTTCTGGGGATCAAATTTCAGTTCAGACCAATGATGACTGGGCAGAAGTTGAAAGAAAAATATTTAAATTAGGTAGAGAATTAAGAAGAAAAACAAAAGCGCACTCGCGAGAAAAAATTGAACTGGAAGCTATTATGAACTCAGTGGGGGATGCCATTATCACTGTGAATAGTGATACTCAGGTCGTCTTTTATAATGTAGCTTTTGGTTTTTTATTTGGTATGGATCAAATTTTTAAAAATCCTCTTTATTTACTAGATGCTGTTCGTGATTCTACAATAATGGAAAATTTCAACAAATGTATAGAAGATAAAACCATTGTAACTATGGAAGTGAATCTTGTGGTTTCAAGTAATCAGCCACTTCAAGAGAAAAAATTTAGTGTAAGAATGGCACCACTTTTTCGTGAGGCAAATAAAGAATCAGTAGATGATAAAAACCATGTGGAAAATAAATCAGTTTATGGAGTTGTTTGTGTATTAAGGGATATATCTGAGCAAAAAGAACTCGAGGAGCGAAGACGTGAGTTTATTGCAAATGCCTCTCATGAGCTAAGGACACCGATTGCTACTTTAAAGGCAAGCTCAGATATCTTAAGAACTATGGATATGGATCGTGATGTTAGGATGATCTCTGATAAAATAGACCGGGGTATTAAACGCCTGAGTCTTCTAACCGAAGAGCTTATGGACCTTAGTGCTCTTGAGGCTGGAGAGGTTTTAGACTTAAATTATACAAGTCTTTCTAGTATCACAGAAGATGTGATTCAAAGCTTAGGAGCCATTAATCCTTCAAGAATCTCCATAGAATATCAGTTAACTCATGGGTTGTTAGATTCGTTTCGAACACAACAGGTCATCACAAACCTTGTGACCAATGCGATTCGTTACTCTAAAGCTGATGGGAAAATAGCGATCAAATGGTCAGAAGACTACAATGAAAATAAAGGCGTCTTATTATCTATTAAAGATGAGGGACCTGGTTTGTCTCAAGAGATGCAAGATAGGATCTTTGATAGGTTTTATAGGGTCGATAAGGTCCGTAGCCGCACAAATGGTGGCAGTGGTATTGGGCTCTCTATTGTAAAGCATATCGTGGATCTTCATGGGGGTAAAATCTGGGTTGAGAGCAAGCAAGGCGAAGGCGCCGAGTTTTTGGTCTTTTTTCCATCAGATTGATTTTATTTACTTAATAGAATTAAACTGCATTTTTTAATATTAAGAATCGTTATAAAGTTTACAAAATTCGAGCTTTTCTCTTCATTTATCTGTATGCCAAGTACTTAGTTTTACTAAAGAAAGGAATTTTAGTTATGAAGAATATTTTTGCAATATGTTTGGTGTCTTTGTTTGTTGGAGGGGTTTCTTATGCTCAAAAGCAAACGAAGTCAGATTTTTTAAGTTATAGTTTGGTTGGAATGCATGATGTTGTTTCCGCAGAAAGAATGAGTGCTGAAGTTAGAAATCCAAATTGGTATAGATTCTTAAACTTTCAAAAAAAATTATCATCAAGTGAAAAAGAAACTTCCTTAGCATTTTTAGATTTTTTTGTTGAGCGTTACTCATATTACTTTCAAACTTACAGAGCACATGAAAATATTTTAAATAATGATCAAGATTTTATTGGTTCAACAATAAGC
>CALGNA010000002.1 GCA_937958795.1 uncultured Bdellovibrionales bacterium
TGGGTATCATTAGTTACAAACCAGATAGTTATTTTGATTATTTTAAACCAGGTGGGCCGTTGGTTCTGATCAAATCATTGCCTGATCTTAATCTTCTTGGTCCTGAACAGTTAGAATCAATTCGAATTCTTCTTAAAAATCAACACTATGAGCAAGGTGAAAAAGTTCGCTATAGCGAGTCTATTTTGAATTCATTCAATAATGGAATTCTCTTTTTGACTTCTAGTTGGCAGTCTTGTGGTGTTTATGCTGCGATGCTTTCAAAAATTTACTTTACTGGTATTTCTGGGAATTTGATTAGGGGTTCAAATACTTATTTAGAATACTCACAGAATCTTAAGGAGCTTGTTTGGGATGTTAACCTTATGGCTTTTGGCTTAAGTTCTGGGGAAGATGCTGGTATGGATTTGAGGTCAGTTTTGGTGTTAACAGCCTTTTCTAACACAGATTCAATTGTTCATGAAAATCAGCATTTAAAAGACGAAGAATTTTTACGACTATTAACTACAGAATTATTTTACCTATTAAAAAGCTACAATTTAGAAGGTTCTAGTTTTGCTCATGATTATCTCATTAATTTACATTCTGTAATTGCTGAATTTAGAGCATACTTTTCTGTAATAAATAATGATGAGGCTCTAGTTTCTTCCATCCTAGATTCTAAGTATTCAAAATATATTTCATCTTTTGAAAAATTATCTACTTATCTTGAGCACTTGGTAAATTTTGCTCATTCATCTGAGTTAGAAAGTTTTATGGAGGATGTTTGTGGGTTTTTAAATATGGAGAACCTTCTTATTGAATCTGAAGAGGTTTTAAACATTTTCCTTTCTCAGGTTACTTCCTGCCCTTCAATATAGAAAACTGAATAAATCATGTAGAGGGTCTAATGGCTCAAAATATCTATTTTCAAGCTTAAAGCTAGTAAAATAGCTGAATTAGGGCTTGATTTGAGTTGAGACTCCAAGTACTTATAAGGCTCTCGTTTCGGGCCAAAAAGAGCTAAAAACCTATTTTTAGCCGCCTTGTTGCGAAGGAGTTTAAAATGAAAGTAAAAACCCATAGTGGTGCTAAGAAGAGGTTTCGCGTTAAACCTTCTGGTAAGATCAAGCGTAAGAAAAAGGGCCTTCGCCACATTCTTTCGAACAAATCATCAAAGCGTAAAAGACAACTTGGAATGGCTACGTATACAGATCCAGCTAATAAGCCAGCCTTGAAGAAGTTGTTAAATATATAAAATAATTGATTATTTGGGAGAATTAAAATGAGAGTTAAGCGCGGTACCGTTGCAAAAAAACGTCGTCAAAAAGTATTAAAAAGAGCAAAAGGTTTCTATTCATCTGGAAGTCGTAACTTCACAGTTGCAAAAGAGATGAGTGATAGAGCTCTTTGTTATGCCTATAGAGATAGAAAAAACAGAAAAAGAGAGTTTAGAAGACTTTGGAACCAAAGAATTAATGCTGCTGCAAGAATCAATGGCATATCTTATTCTAAGTTTATGGGTGGTCTTAAAAAGGCTGGAATCGAGTTAGATCGTAAGGTTTTAGCTGATATGGCTATTTTTAACCCAGCTTCTTTTGCTGAGCTAACAAATCACGCTAAACAGCACTGGGCATAACTTGTTTTAAGGGTGAAGTTGTTTGGTTTTGCCCTTACCCAGTTTTAGTTGAGCATTAAATTGAGGAGCATAAAGATTGCCTCAAACAATTACAGGTCAAAACGACAGCTTATTTGATTCAAAAAAATTTGATTCAAGAAAAAAAGATCATATTTTGTATTCTACATCAAAAGAGTCGCAATTTGACTCTTTTAAGTCAGCATCTGAGCAGATTCAGTTGTTGCCTACGGCCTTTCCTGAAATAAATTTAAATCAAGTTAAGTTAAATCAAATACTACTAGGTGAAAGCTTTTCATCTCCACACTTTATTAGCTCCATGACTGGAGGCCACGAGTCCGGTTTTAAGACCAATGATGTATTAGCATCATGTGCTGCTGAGAAAAACTGGCTAATGGGAGTTGGGTCACAGCGCAAAGAACTAGCTGATTCTAGTTATGCCAAAGAGTGGACTGATATTAAGAAAAAATATCCAAAATTAAAGTTAATGGCTAATATTGGTTTGTCTCAACTTATAGAGGTTGGTTCTGAACAGATTGAGAGGCTTATTGATTCATGTCAGGCGATAGGGGTTTTTGTTCATTCAAACCCTTTGCAAGAAGCTGTTCAAAAAGAAGGGACACCAAATTTTGAAGGTGGACTCAAGGCGCTAGAGGCATTATGTGCCAAATCTTCTGTTCCAGTTGTTCTCAAAGAAGTTGGCTTTGGTATTACGAAGCGTGATTTATTAAGAGTAAATAATTTTGGATTAGCTGCGGTAGATATTTCAGGTGCCGGTGGGACACATTGGTCGAAAGTTGAAGCTTTAAGAGATTCTACAAAGAGTTTTCACTACGATTTAGGAATGTCTTTTAATAGATGGGGGCAAACAAGTGCTCAGATACTAAATGATGTGAGTTCTGAGGGTTTAAAGTTAAATTTTGATTTATGGGCCAGTGGTGGAGTAAGGTCAGGAGTTGATTCTTGTGCTTTACTTGCTGCTGGTGCTCAAGCAGTAGGGGTTGCATCGCCATTAATGAAGGCGGCACTTGCAGGGCCTGAGAATTTATTACAATTAATGAAGTTATATGATGAGCAGTTAAGAGTATCTATGTTTAATCTGGGTGTATGCAATGTTAAGTCTTTGAAGGATAAAAGCTTATGGAAGTGGAAGGGATAGATTACGAAGAGTACTTTAAGGGCTTTTCTAAGTTAACTCGTAAAGAGCGTTTTACTCGTCTTATTATGATGGGTGTTCTGAAAAAAGAAGACGTTGCTGCAATTCAGAAAACGAATTGTATTTTTGAGAATGATTTGGCAGAAAAATTTATCGAGAACTCACTAGGTTATTTTATGTTACCTATCGGGGTAGCGACTAATTTTAATATTAATGGTAAAGATGTAGTCATTCCAATGGCTGTAGAAGAAACTTCTATTATTGCAGCTGCAAGTAAGACGGCACGCTGGGTTCGAAAGCACGGTTCCATTAAGACTGAAATGGTCGGTAATGAAATTATTGGCCAAATGCAGTTTTCGGATATTAAAAATGAAGAGACCTTTATAGATTTAATAGAAAAAAATAAATTAAGTTTAATAGAAAAAGCAAACAAAAAGGTCGCTTTTGGCCTTGTGAATCGAGGTGGTGGTGTTCGTGATATTCAATGTAGAAAAATTGTTCCGGATTCTACTTTAGAGGGTGGAGATCCTCATTCTAGTTTTGTTGTTCTTCATGTTTTGATGAATGCATGTGATGCCATGGGAGCTAACATTGTAAATCAAGTGTGTGAGTTTTTAAAGACTCCCATTTTTGAACTTACAAACCAAGAAGCTTCAATGTGCATTCTATCAAATTTAACAGATACAAGGCTTACTAAGGCTACAATTGAGCTTGATGGTTTAGATGAAGAGTTAGTTGAAAAAATTGAAAAAGCTTCTTACTTTGCAGAAAGAGATCCTTACAGAGCGGCTACACATAACAAAGGAGTTATGAACGGAGTTGATCCGATTATAATTGCTACCGGTAATGATTGGCGTGCAGTAGAGGCTGCAGTTCATGCGTATGCAGCGCAATCAGATCAGTACAGAGTTGTGACGAGATGGCGAAAGGTAGGTAAAAATGGGCTTAGGGGAGAATTTTTAGCTCCTATTCCAGTAGGCACGGTAGGTGGAGTTACGAACTTACACCCTTATGCACAGACCGCATTACGAATGATGGGTATCAAAAAAGCAGATGAATTATCTCAGATCTGTGCAGCTGTTGGGTTAGTTCAAAACTTAGGTGCTTTAAAGGCCTTAACGACTGTGGGTATTATTGAAGGGCATATGAAGCTTCATATCAAAAACTTAACATTAAGTGCTGGGGCCAGTGAGGAAGAGGTTCCAGCCGTTCAAAAAAAATTAGAAGAAATCTTGAGATTAACAAAAAGAATCTCTTTATCTAATGCTAAAGACGTTTTAAGTGAAATCAGAGGGTCCAATAGAGTTAGACCTATAGAAAATAGAATTTAGATTTAGTATGTCTGAAGCTATATTAAAAACAAAAGTATGCAGTAAGACATTTTTTTTAGGTGAGTACGGTGTTTTGACCCATGGAAGGGCTATTGTTTATGCCCACGATCCCTTTTTTTTAAATGAAAACATACAGCTAAAATCAAAAGAGACAGAGCTAGCCTTTACTCAGTTTCATCCAAAAAGTCCTGCTGGTCTGTTGTTGGAAAAGTACAAAAAAAAATCTGGGATTGTTTTTAAAGACCCTCATGATGGGGTCGGTGGTTTTGGAGGTTCAACAGCAGAGTTTTTGTTAGTTGCAGAAAGTTTGGGTTTTTTAGGGACTGGGACAGATGAAAATATTCATTCTATTTGGAAAAAATATTTAAGCCTCCATCTTGGTGTAAAACCAAGTGGTGCAGATGTAGCAGTTCAGGCTAAATCAATATTTATGGGTAAGGGTTTATATCTATTTTGTAGTACTCCCTTTAAGGTTGAAAAGTTAGATTGGCCATTTAAAGAGCTTACAATAAGTGTTTCACATACAGGGCATAAGCTTAAGACACATGAGCATCTAAATAAATTAAGCAGTAAACTAAACCCAGGTGCGTTTAAGCAGGTTGGAGAACATGTGGATAAGGCTGTGGAAAGTGCTTTACAGGCGCTTAAAACAGCAGATTTGGGCTTGTTAAAAGAGGCTTTTTTGATGCAAGAAAATGTATTGGTAGATAATGGGCTTATTTGTAAAAACTCAATCAGTCTTCTGGAGGAACTTAGGATAAACCTAGCTCATAATAATGAGGTCGTTAAAGCCTGTGGGGCTATGGGGAGTGATACAATTCTGTCATTCCACAACATTAAGAGCTGTTAAGTAACTATCGCTAAGTAGTAGTTATGCCTATCGTATTGCCAAGATTGAATTAAGAAAAACTTATTATTCAAGGTCTATTTGTCAAAAAGAAAGGTCTTAAATTCAAATTTTTACTTTTTTGCCAAGCAGGTGTTTCCTATATCAGATGACGAACTTGTAATAGTAATATTAAATTCACCATCAACATTGCTATGCTTCCAGGGTTTTTCCCCTCCAGCATTTAAATAAATATCTGTTCCATTTCCTTTAATTGAGCAAGAAGTATAGGGCTTAAAGTACTTTCCAATATAATGGTTGTATTTAGGGAAAAGATTATCGTAAAAATAAAGACCAACATGAAAATTTTCTTCTTGTAAGTCTCTAAGTCCATTAATTTGGACATTATACCACGTTTCTTTTTCTGCAAAAAAAATACCCGTAATCAAGAAGGTCCAAAGCAGTGGAAACATGAGTGGGAAGATTAACTTTTTTTGATCCCACAACAGATTTAGAAATATTTATATCTATTTCTCCCGTACCGACGTATGTTACTTTCAAACTATTTGTATCAAAAAAATAATTAAAAAATCTGTTGCTAATATAAATTGAATTTGATTCTGATAGATCTAAAAATGCAATTTGAGTAGTTGGGAATGTATCTTCAAGAGAGTCTTCATTGTAAGAGTATTCAGAAACTTCAATTAATATGTAGCCAGACTCAGAACCATGAACTGTAAGACTTGTCTTTGTTTCTTCAGCAGGGCCAGAAATCTTATTTGTAAAGTTAATAACTTTAGGCTTGTTACTCATGACAGCAGTAATTTTAGACTCCTTTGTCTCGTCTAAAGAGAGAAATTCAATATTTTCTTTTAAATGCTTCTCTCTCACTAGAAAGAAAACATTAAAACCCTTATCTTTCGAATATTCATTAAAGAAATAATCTGAAAAATAACTACTATCAAATATGGAATAACTATAGACGTTTAAAGGAAGATTATCTGGTGCATTTATAAAAAACTTATTTCTATACAATGCTTGTGTGCGCCAAAGTTCGTATTTTTCATTAAAAGAACCACTAGAGTTATAAACGCTTAATTGAGATGGATTAAGATGATAATTACTTTGTCCGTTTTCATCAAGAATGTTCAAGAAGCCTTCGTATATTTTACCATCAATAAAATTATTTACTTCAAATCTAGGTGTTCTGATGTCAGAGCGATCATATGGAGGTTTAAAAGATAATAAAGAAGGTTGATTAACGGAAGTGACAATCTTAGAGCTAGTGCTACTACTTGAAAGTATATCAGATTTATATAAAATATCGCTTTTGATTGGGCTTAAATCACCATCTATTGATGAAGCTAAATTTCCTAATAAACTATAGATACAAATGTAGGTAAGATTTTTATAAACTTCATTAGATCTCCTTAGTATGGTATTCTATGTTCATGCTAAATTTAAACTATAAGTAAAGGTCTGGGATCGACAAGATCTCTCTTTCTAATATACTTAAGTTTTACCTCTTTTTTGTGATTTTAGAGTTTGAGTTTTAGGTGGAACCCTTATTTTGAATATTACTATAGTCAGCCGGGTGGATTCTAGTTAAGTCTGTGATGAAGTCCTTTGACTTCGATTCTAATATCTACAATTCTTTTTGAAAAAATGGAGATATTATGAGGACTTGGTCGGCTGAGGCTCCTTCAAATTTGGCTCTTATTAAATATATGGGAAAATCAGATGTTTCCCAAAACCAGGCAGACAACCCTAGTTTGTCTTGGACCATGAATCACTTGAAAACTCGAGTGGAAATACGCCCTCAAAAGGTGCCTTTGGATTCGTGGGGACCTTTGGTCGGTTCACCAGAGTATTCTATTAAGTTATCAGGAAAAGCCGAGTTGAAGTTCTTGGATCATTTTCGATTTTTGAAGGAAAAATGGGGGCTTACAGGGTTTTATAAAATATCTTCTGGAAACAATTTCCCATCTGACTGTGGTCTAGCAAGTTCTGCCTCAAGCTTTGCAGCACTTACAAAGGCAAGCTTTGAAGTTGCTAAAGAGACGAGGCCTGATGTTGAATTGAGTCCTTCAGACTTACCTTATCTTAGTCAGGCGGGGTCAGGTTCATCATGTCGATCTTTTGTAAAGGACTGGTGTTTGTGGAATGGAGATTCGATAGGTCCAGTTGAGCTTCCAAATAAAGACCTCATTCATCAAGTTATAGTGGTTTCCTCTGGCTTTAAAAGAGTCTCTTCAAGCCAGGCCCACTTAAAAGTTAAATCCAGTCTGTTGTATGAGGGTCGAAACCATAGGGCAAGGCTAAGGCTGGATAAGTTAAATACTGCGTTTAAAAATCATGATTGGGAGCAGGCTTATCAAATCTGTTGGGCCGAGTTTATGGACATGCATATGCTGTTTGAAACTGCTCAGCCGCATTTTAGCTATTTTACCCCTGATACATGGGTCGTTCTTAATGAAGTACGTGAGTATTGGAGGAAAATATCAGATGGTCCTATTGTAACTATGGATGCTGGTCCTAATGTGCATTTGCTCTATAAAAAAAATCAAAAGCCTATGGCCAATCAATTTAGAAAAAAGTTTGAATCCAAGTTTCAAGTCCTGGGTACAGATCAAGCTGTTGGCTTATAGTTATGGGGTTTGAAAAATCAATTTATGGAAAATGGGTTTTAACTGGAGAACATGCTGTATTAAGAGGAGCCGGAGCTCTTGTTTTTCCTTATAAAAAAAAGAAAATAAGAATTCAGTATGAAAAAACATCAAAGTCTCTTTGTGCAAACTTTTCAGGTCCATACGGTCAGTCTTATGAAAATTTATTCTGGGGCGTTGTAGAAAGAGCTTTGCATAAAATAAATTTAAATACAGAAGATCTAACGGGTCATTTAAATTTTGAAGCTGATTTAACATTAGGTGGAGGACTTGGTGGTTCTGCCGCTCTTTGTGTTTCTATTTCCGAGGTTTTTGTTGAACTTGGGTTTATTGAAAAAAATACTCAGTTTGAATTCTGTAAAAATCTTGAGGATGGGTTTCATGGAAAAAGCAGTGGGGTTGATATTGCTGTGGCGTTAAGCTCAGGGTCCCCATTGTATTATAAAATGGACATGGAAAAAACTCGACCATTAGAGATTGAATGGTTTCCTCCCATTACTTTAGAAAATACAGGTCTAAAAGGTTTTACTTCAGAGTGTGTTAAAAAAGTACAAGAGTTAATAATTAAAGACCCAAAATATTACTCTAACATTGATACTCAAATGAATGAGGCTACTGAGTGTGCTTATAAATCTTTATCAAGCTTAGGTGAGAATGTTGATCAAAGATGGGATTTTATGAAAGAAGCATTTGATTTAGGGCAGGTTTGTTTTAAAGAATGGGGTTTAATTCCGGAGAGTCTTCAGGAAAAGATAAATGAAATTTATGATAAAGGTGCTTCAGCAGTAAAGATAACAGGTTCAGGGATGGGTGGTAATCTTTTGGCATTATGGCCAATTGAATCACGAACGAGTCGCAATAGTTTGAGTTCTAATACAAGCAAAAATTGGGTGTTATAGTTATGATTGAAAAACTTAAGCCAGAAGTTATAAATAAAATTGCAGCAGGAGAGGTTGTTGAAAGACCTGCTCATCTCATAAAAGAGCTTGTTGAAAACAGTATTGATGCTGGAGCAACAGAAGTATTTATTTCGGTTGATAAAGAACTTACATCCCTTAAAATAGAAGATAATGGTCATGGGATGTCTGTAGGAGATCTAAATATTTGTTTAGAGCCTCATTCAACAAGTAAATTAAAAGAATTTAAAGATGTTTGGAACTTAAGTAGTTTTGGGTTTAGAGGGGAGGCTTTGTCTAGTATAGGAAGTGTTTGTAATTTAACAATAACCAGTTGTGAAAAAGACTCTTCCCAAGCTTACTGTCTTAAGTCCGAATATGGTCTAACATCCAAGCCTCAAAAAGCCTCAAGACGTGAGGGAACGACAATTTTAGTCGAAAAATTATTTGAAAATACACCAGCAAGGAAGAAGTTTTTAAAAACATCACAAACTGAACGTCAAAAATTAGTCAGTGTTTTGGAAAAGATGGCTATCAGTCATCCTGAGGTAGAATTTAAGTATAGTGTAGATGCTAAGTTAGTAAAATACTGGCCTCAATCTGATATTAAAAAGAGAATTGAAAATGTATTAGGTTTAAGGGACTTATACGAGGTTTCTGATGAGGTTGAGGGTTATAGTATAAAAGCTTATTTATGTCCTCCTCATAAAACTGCTAAAAGAAAAAATAAGTTATTAACGTACGTACAGAACAGGTGGGTTGAGAACAGCACTCTTTATGGTGCTTTGTATGAAAGTTACAGAAGTCTGTTGATGCATGGAGAGCATCCACAGGGGGTTTTATTTGTCGATGCTGAGCCCCATTTTGTTGATGTAAATGTTCATCCACAAAAATCTCAAGTTAGATTTACCCATGAATCAGTCTTATTTAAGTTAATTAAACGAACAATTAAGGAGTTGTGGATAACAGCGCCCTGGATTCCTGAAGCCGATGTTTCTTCTGACAGAGCAGAGTATACAAAACCTCAGGCGTCACAAAGATTTTTAGAGTTAAAAAATCAGATACAGCATTTAGGTGAGTCTAGTAGTCAGTTATCTGGAGAGCAAAAAAGTTCTTTTGGTCGCTTAAGTGACGGTATAACAGAAGAGGTCAGAAAAGACTTCGGCAGTAAGGAAACACAATCTCATTTGTTTCAAAAGACAGAAGCTCTTCAATTTAAAAAATTAAATGAAATGTATGCTTCCGGAGGAGCTGCAAAATCTGATTTAAAGCAAGAGGGCTTAGAAAAAACTCCGAGCAGTAAGTGGGCTCAGCTTTATGTTCTTGGGCAATTACACAATACCTATCTTATTTGTCAGTCTAAGGAGTCCATGGTTTTGGTTGACCAACATGCTGCCCAAGAGCGTGTGTTGTTTGAAAAGCTATGGAAGCAGTGGCGTGCGGGCCAATTTAGCATCCAGAAGCTTTTGATTCCTATAAGTTTAAATTTTTCTGAGAGTGATACTCTTGTTCTTGTTGAATCATCAGATGTTATTCAGTCGATGGGCATAGAGATAGAGCAGGTAGGACCTAATTCTTTACAAATTTTAAGTTTACCTTCGGTTATAAAGGATGCAGCAGTCGAACCTCTTTTGATTCAGTTTGTTCAACAGAAAAAAGAGCAAAGTGTTTCCTTTAAGCTAGAGCAACATTTAGATGATTTGTTTGCGAGTATGGCTTGTCATAGTTCTGTTCGTGCTGGACAAACACTGTCTCTTCAGCAAATGAAAGACCTTCTTGCTCAGATGGATGAAGATAAAAGTTCATTTTGTCCCCATGGTAGACCTGTTTTTGTTGAGTATGAGCTTTCGTCTATAGAAAAAAGTTTTGGGAGAATTGTTTGAAGGCTTCTCTTTGGGATAAGGACTTTAATTGTTCAATTGTGGGTTCCACAGGAACGGGAAAAAGCTCTTTAGCTTTGAGTCTCTCTCGTGAGTATTCTGTTGATGTTTGGAATATGGACAGTGTTCAGGTTTTTAAAGAGCTCAATATCGGCTCAGCTAAGCCAACTCAAGAAGAACTCTCGGTGTGTCCACATTATTTATATGGATATATGAATGTAATTGAAGAGAATACGGTTGGATTGCACCTTAAAGCATTAGAGAATTTAAAGTTAGAATTCATGCCACAGGGTTCTTCATTTAATCTATTTGTAGGTGGGAGCGGTTTTTATCAGAGGGCTTTTGAGCGTGGTTTGTCTGATGTGCCAAAAAGCGACCCTTTAGTGATTGAGGGTTTAGAGAAGTTAAAAGATGAAAAAGGCTTAGATTTTCTTTATAGTGAATTAGATAAACTAGATCATGATGCGGCAGTAAAAATTTACCCTCAAGATGCATATAGAATAATAAGAGCTTTGGCAGTTATAAAACAAACTGGGAAGAAGTGGTCAATTCTAAATAAAAAGAGGCCTGTTGAAATTAATCTTTGTAAGGTCGGTTTACATTGTTCTAGGGATCATTTAGCTGAAAGGTTATCAAGACGTTTAGATCAAATGATAGATCGAGGTCTTATAGACGAGGTTTTTGATTTGAAAGATTATTGGCATACAAAGCCTTTGCAGTCTGTTGGCTATAAAGAGACGGTTGCTTTTTTAAAGAGTAATATTGCTTCGATGGATATTCTGAAATATGAGATTTTAAAAAACACTTTATATTTAGCTAAAAGACAAAAAACTTGGTTGAAAAGAGAAGAAAATATTGAATGGTTTGATATAGAGAATAAAAGTGCTATGAATCAAGCTCTGAGCTATATAAAATCTAGTCATTCTAAGTTTTAGAATAACTAATTGAACAAAGAAAAGGACTATTGAATGAAAAGTATGACAGCTTTCATTGAAAATATAGATGCAAATCTAGGTTATGGAGTTCGAGTTAAGACTTTAAATGGAAGGTATTTAGATATAAAAAATCTATATTTACCCACTGAGCTTCAGTTTTTAGAAAAAGACTTAAGAAATTTAGTTAAGTCTAATTTTAGAAGAGGAACTGTTGATGTTTCATTTTTCAGATCTGGTTCAAAGGAAGATGTTATTTTTTCTGGAGATAATCTTAAAAAATTTAAAAAGTCCTATGTACAAATTCAGAGTTTTTCAAAGGGAGTTGGGGTTGAGCCTCCACGAAATCTAAATCAATTTATTCAGCTAAGATCTCAATTAGGTTTAGATAAAGAAAAAAACTCTATTTCAAGTGAACAAAAGACGGCTATGTTGAGATGGTTTGAGCAGTCTCTTGTTAAGGTTCAAGAAGAAAGGATTCGAGAGGGTAAAAGCCTTAAAAAACATTTAATGTCTTTGATTAAAGGTATTCAGGATCACTTAAGGGACTTGGTGAAAGAAAAAGAAAATTTATTAAAGTATAAAAAAGACAAGCTAACTAAAAAGTTAAAAAGTTTAAAGTTAGATCAGGGGTCATTAAAGGATTCTGGCCGTTATGAACAAGAAGTCACCATATTGGTGGAAAAATCAGATATCACAGAAGAAATTATAAGACTTAAGGAGCACCTTAAGCACTTTAAGACTTTGGCGCAGAAAAAAGAGAATGTAGAAGGTGCAAAGCTATACTTTTATACACAAGAGCTCTTAAGAGAGGTTAATACTATGGGATCTAAGCTCCAGGGGTCTGAATTTACTTTACTTGTCGTGAATATGAAGTCTTTGATAGAACAAATAAGAGAACAGGTTCAAAACGTGGAGTAATGTCTGTTATGTCTAATACTCAAAATAAGAGGCCAAGAGGCCCACTCATTGTTATAGCTGCGCCAAGTGGTGCAGGGAAGTCTACTTTTCTTGATAAAATTTTATCAGAGTCAGATAAACTGGTAGACCTTGTGACCTATACCACTCGAGAGATGAGAGTTGGTGAGTCTGAGGGTCATCCTTATCACTTTGTTAATCAGGAGAGGTTTTTCGAGCTTGAGAAAAAAGGCTTTTTTGTTGAGTGGGCTAAAGTTCATACCCGTTTTTATGGAACTCCCTGGGACCAGCTGATTGAAATTTGGGATGCTGGGAAAGTTCCTATCATGGATGTGGATGTCCAGGGAGCTGAGAAGTTCAGGGAGTATTTTGGAAATACAGGCTTATTTGTCTTTATTTTACCACCAAGTATGGAAGAATTGAAAAAAAGACTTATTTTAAGACATGGCGGTGAGCCCGAGGATCTCAGTGTTAGGCTAGAGAGCGCTGAGAAAGAGATGAGAAGAAAGGGTGAGTTTGAGGTTCATGTAGTAAACGATGATTTTGACCTTGCGTATGCAGAGTTTAAAAAAGAGGTTGAAGCTTACCTAAAGCGAAGCTAAGTATATAGTGTATACGTATAACGTTTGGAGGGTCTAAATATGGCTCGCGTAACAGTAGAAGATTGTTTAGATAAAGTTCATAATAGGTTTTCCCTAGTTTTGCTTGTTGCTAAAAGAGGCAAACAGCTACTTAGAGGTGCAACGCCTACGGTTAGCCGTAAAAATAATAAATATGTGGTTTCTGCCTTAAGGGAAGTTGCAGCAGGAAAGGTCCAGTTTGATTCTTCATTATGGGAAAAGTCTGCTGAAAGACAAGTAGAGGAAGAGCTTCTTTCTAGGTAAGCTAAGTAGGGAGGCTAAGTATTAGGGGCTGAAGTCCTAAATACTTTAGTTTTATTAGTAACTTGTCGAAATAATACTAGTTGGAAAAATCAGTAAAAAACCCTTCTTTAGAAAACTCACCAGATATGTCTAATCAGACAATTGAAGGTCTGTGCGAGAAGGTTTTGGCATATTATCCAGAAGCTGATGTGGCTCTTATCAAAGAAGCCTATGAATATGCAAAAGAAGCTCATGAAGGTCAGTTTAGAAAAAGTGGTGAGCCTTATATCACTCATCCGCTAGGTGTTAGTTATATTTTAGCTGATCTTAAATTAGATATTGAGAGCATCTTAACGGGTCTTTTACATGACACTGTTGAAGATACGGAAGTTACATCAGCAGATATTAATCAAAAATTTGGCAATGAAGTCGAGCACCTTGTAGATGGTGTAACTAAAATTACCCAGATGAGTTTTAAGCATACCCACGAAAAGCAGGGCGAGAACATCAGAAAGATGATTGTTGCTATGGGTAAAGACGTTAGGGTTGTTTTAGTTAAATTAGCCGATCGTTTACACAATATGAGAACTATGACTCATATGAAGTTTGAAAAACAGGAAAAAAAATCTAGAGAAACTTTAGATATCTATGCTCCATTAGCTTCTAGATTGGGGATTAACTGGTTAAAAATTGAATTAGAAGATTTAAGTTTTAGGTATGCAAAGCCGGATGTATATTATGCTTTGGCCGAAAAAGTACAAAGAAAAAGAAGCGAACGTGATCAGTATATTTTAGATGTTATTGGCGTATTAGAAAAAGAGATTAAGTTAAGAACACAGGTTGATCCGTCTATTCATGGAAGGTCTAAACATCTTTATTCTATTTGTAAAAAAATGGAAGCAAGGGATTTAGACTATGATCAAATATATGATGTTTTAGCCTTTAGAGTCTTAGTGGATAATATATCTCAGTGTTATGAGGTGTTGGGTTTAGTACATTCATTGTGGAAGCCCATACCTGGAAGGTTTAAAGATTTTATTGCTATGCCAAAAGCTAATAACTATAGAAGTTTACATACGACAGTTATTGGGCCAGGTGGTGATAGAATTGAGATTCAAATTAGAACAAAAGAAATGCATTTAATTGCTGAGCAGGGGATTGCAGCACATTGGAAGTATAAAGAGGTAGGTCGAGGTCATCAAATAGATCCAGCTGCAATGGGGCAGTTTTCTTGGTTGCGAGATATGGTGGCCATTCATCAACAAACATCAAGTTCTGATGAGTTTTTAGAAAATGTCAAAACAGAGCTCTTTGATTCAGAAATTTATGTGTTTACACCAAAGGGTGATGTCATTGAGTTTCCTGATGGTGCAACAGCAATCGATTTTGCTTATTCTGTTCACACAGAAGTGGGCAACAAATGTACGGGTGCTAAGTTTAATGGGAAAATTGTTCCGTTAAGAGAAGAGATGAAAAATGGTGATTCAGTAGAGATCATAACCTCAAATCACCAAACACCGTCTAAGGATTGGTTAAAGTTTTGTGTGACTTCTCGGGCTAAGTCTAAGATTAGAAACTATGTCAGGCAGGAAGAACGTAAACGTGCTTATGAAATTGGTAAAGGCTACACTGAAAAAGCCTTTAGAAAGTTTGGAAAAGCCACATCAAAATATTTGAAAGGCCCAATTTTTGAGGGCTACTTGCAGGAAAACTCATGTAAAAATCTAGAAGAGTATTATATTCTTGTTGGTTATGGGAAGATAAACCCGAAAAATACGCTTGAATTTTTATCTCCAGATGTGTTGGCTAAAGAGAAAAAGGAAATTGTTCAGACTGATAATTACTTTAAAAAAGCTCTCCAGGGAGCTTTTAATAAGAGCAAAAAATCATCATCACTTATTCAAGTGGACGGTATGGATGATATTCTCGTTCATTTTGCAAAGTGTTGTATGCCAATCCCTGGGGATTCCATTTCAGGACTTGTAACAAGAGGCCGTGGTATTGTAGTTCATAGGGCTGATTGTGAAAAACTTTTCTCTACAGATCAAGACAGGCGCGTGGATGTTACTTGGAGTGTAAACCAGAATTTAGTGGATAGAATCGTTCGTATTAGAATTTTGAGTTTAGATACTCCAGGTCTATTAGTTTCTATGAGTGAGATCTTTACTTCCAAGGGTGCAAATATTTACAATGCACAAATTCGTACCAACAGAGACAATAAAGCCATTTGTACTTTTGATGTTTCAGTTAAAAATACAAGTCAGCTGAGTGATATCTTAAAAGAGCTACAAAAAATTAAAGATGTTCTTAATGTTTCGCGGATTACTCAAGTTTAAACAAGAGACGCTAAGCATTTGGATTGATATTTAAGCTACTGTTCTATAGCTTCAAGCACAATAGAGGAGTTGGGATGAAAGTATCGGTGCTTGTGGTTCTGTTATTGTCTGTTTTTATTTTTGGTTGCACTAAAAAGAGTAAGCCAAAAGCAGTAGCTGCATTTACTGAGGTTACAAACCCTAGTGATCCTTGCCAGGATATAGTAAAGGCTTTTCTTAAAAATATGGCAGTAGCTGGTCAGATTGGAGATCCTTCATTTTCCGATGCTTTTTTTACTGAAACTCAAAAAGATATCTTCGATGTAACTCTGACAGGTTTTGAAGGAGAGATTTTAACTAATTTTTCTTATTTAGTTAAAATTAGTCGAAATGAAGAAACTAAAGACTGCAAGGTTGTTTCCTCTGAACTAAAGGGAAAAACTGAGCATCAGTAGTTTTAAGTTAGTAATATAAATTTTGCTGTATTTATGAGAGGTCCCTACAGGGTTGATTCTTCAATAAGCTGGAGAAGACCAGTTTGTCTGTTTTTGTTATCGGTTTTTTTAATAGCCATGTTAAAGGCTTTTCTACTGCCAACAAAAATAGCTAGTTTTTTAGCTCTAGTTAAGCCTGTATAAATGAGATTTTTATAAAGCATATTAAAATGCTGACCTAGTATCGGGATGATGACAACGTCAAACTCACTTCCTTGGGATTTATGGATAGTAATACTATAGCCAAGCATTAGATCGTTAAGATCTTCTTTTGAGAAGAGAATTGGCTTTTCTCTAGATCCAAAAAACTGAACACTTACGGAAAGTTCAGAAACATTAATGTCTACAATTCTTCCAATATCACCGTTAAAGACTTCAAGGTTATAGTTGTTTCTTGTTTGAATAACTTTATCGCCAACGCGAAAAATTTTCTCCCCCATTATAATTTGCTTTTTTGAGGGAGACTCTGGGTTGCTTGCGTTTTGAAGAGTATGATTTAAATTTCTAGTTCCTAGGCTTCCTCTTATTTGAGGGGAAAGAATTTGAATTTCTACGTTATCCCCCATCCATTTTTTTATAGTGTTAAGGTAAAGGTGAGTAACCGTATCAATAGCAGTCATTCCATATTTAAGAGAAGACCAGGGGTGTACTGTTTTGAGTGTTGAAAGTAAATTTTCAACCTCTGTTTTTGACTCAAACAACTTTTTTAGATCAACATGTTTATATTGACTTGGAATGGAAAATGAGTGTCTCAATAATTCATTTATATCGCAGATGTCTGGTAAAGAACTATCATCTGGCTTTAATTTCGAATCAGTACTGTGTGTTGGTTTCTCCCAAGAGTTTTTAGCATTTTGTAAGTGTTCAAGGCTCTGAGAATCTACGCTTTTAAATAAACTATGAATTTTTGAAACAAACTGTAACTGATCTTGTGTGGCTTCGTCTGAATCTATAAATAAACAGTCGACACCATTTTCGTAAGCACTAGGGTCTTGAATAGGAGAAGTAAGCTTTGGTGTACTTCCTGAATTTATTTCATGAGCATGTTTTATAATATATGAAGACTGCGCTTGTCTAAAAATTTGAGTAAGCCTAAACCTAGGTACATTTTTAGATTTTAGAAGATCAGATAAAACATTTCCTGCGCCAACGGCAGGGAGTTGATCAGGATCTCCTATGAAAAGTATTTGAGCATGTTCGGGAATTGCTTTTAGCATACTAGCTGCTAAAGATATATCAAGCATAGAGGTTTCATCGACAATGAGAAAGTCCGTTATAATTTTGTTATCTTCATCATATTTAAAGCTATTTTTTTCGGGTGCCCACTCTAAAAGTCTGTGAATTGTTTTAGCTTCAAGCCCTATGACTTCACTCATTCTTTGTGAAGCTCTGCCCGTTGGAGCAACAAGGGTGATTTTTTTCTTCAAGGATAACAAGAGGAGGACCAAAGCTTTAGTGCAGGTGGTTTTTCCGCACCCAGGTCCTCCTGTTAGTATCGAAAAGGACTCTTTAGGTATATTGCAAACTGCCTGATATTGCTCAGGGCTAAGCTTCATGCCTTTTTCAGAACAATATTCAGTGATCCATTTTTCAATTTTTGAACTATCTATTGCCTTTTCATATAAAAGAAAAGATTTAATAATTTTAGAAGTTGTAAGTTCGTCGTAATATAAACGTTTTGAATAAAAACACTCTTGCTGAGTCTCATTAATATTTAAGATTCTAGATTTAATCTCGTTCTCAAGAATGAGGGAGTTTAAGATTTCAGTCATATTTTCAGAGGGCAATGTTTCTTTTAACAACTCAGGGACTTTACTCAAGATCTGAGTTTTTGTTAAGAAACAGTGACCATTGTTTCTGCTAGTTGCTAGCACATGCATTATTCCGGCTGAAATTCTGAAGGAGCCTTTTCTCTCAAAGCCCATTGAGAGAGCAATTTTATCAGATGAAAAAAAACCAATTCCAGAAATATCATTTGCAAGCCGATAAGGGTTGTCTGAAACTATCTCAATAGACTTATCACCATAAGTTTTATAAATTTTTGTGGAAAATAAAGTGCTGATTTCATAGCTTTGAAGAAAGATCATAACTTCTCTGATGGCTTTGTGTTCATTCCATGAGTTTTTTATCTTCACTAGTTTTTTGCTTGAAATACCAGGGATAGCTGAGAGTTCGTTTATAGATTCTTCAAAGACATCAAGTGTGCGATCTTTAAAGTGATTCACAATTTTTTTAGCAGTAGCAGGGCCAACACCGACGATCAGACCAGATCCTAGGTACTTTTCAAGTGCAGCCGTTGTGGCTGGTTTAATTTCTAAGCACTTAGTGGCTTTAAACTGCTCTCCATACTTTGAGTGTTGAGTCCAGTCTCCCCAAAACTCAAGAGTTGCCCCTGGAAAAACTTTTGCTTGATGAATTACTACAGTTGTAAGTTTTGACGGGTCACTAAGGGGCTCGACTTTTATGACAGACCAACCACTTTCTTCATCGTGATAAGTTATTTTTTGCACGACGCCTGATATTTTTTCAAGGTTTTTGGCTTGTATAGAAGTATTCATTTTAAATTGACCTGAAAAAAATATTGACCAACTCGTTCATCGATTCAACTTTACTTGGAATCGTATTTTGTTCAAGTTTCATCTCTTTAATATTGTAAGAATGTGATATTTAGATCAGAGCCTTTTTAAACCCAATACGCTTAATTTGACTATCTCTTAAGGCTTCAGTCCCTCTCAGCACAATGTCGGATTGAAAGGCTTTTTCATAACGAACATCTAAAACGTAAGCTTTCGCTAGTATTTCTATCCAAAAGGATCTGTTATTGCTTTTTTCCGTCATAACGATACTGATTGGTTTTCTAAGGTAAGTATAGCGGCTCGTAGCTACGACCTCTTTTATGATGCGCTTTGCTTCCCTAAGGTCGGCATCTAGATCAACGTGGAAGGGAATGGTGATCATCATGTCTAAGGCGCCTGCGTTTCCACTTGCAACTGCTTCAGTAATGAATTTTGAGTTAGGGATTGTGACTAAGTTATCATCAAGAGTATTAAGTCGGACGGCTCGAAGGCCAATGCTTACGATTTCTCCGTAGATGTCACCAAAGCTGACCCTGTCGCCAACTTGAAAAGGTCTATCAAAAAGCAAAGTCAAACCAGCAACAACGGATGCTACTAGATCTTTAAGAGCAAAGCCGACAGCAACAGCTGAACTCCCTCCAATGGCAATCAAAAGCTCTTTAGGCGGCTGTAGGACCGAGTAAACAAGGACCATTGTTCCAAAAATATAAAGACAAAAGCTCATAACAGTTGTTATCTGCAATATAATAAGTCTTTTGGTTGGAAACTGACTTTGTATATTTTTAGAAAAATGATTTAGTATTTTTACTAAAAAGCTTAAAGCGACTATCCCAATGATGAGTCCTAGGATTTTTTCGATTTTAAAAAGTTGAGCGATTTGAGAGAGCTGATTTAATTCATCCATAAATAAAATTCTTCCGTTTTAGTGTTGAGGTCACGCTATGTTGCCATAGAGGAGAGACTGAATAGTAGGCACCTTTTTTTTCAAGGTAGTTTTTTTCAGTACATACTTTAAGTGCATTTCGTATAAGATCTTTATTTAGGTCTGTTGATATGAGTATTTCTTCCATAGTTAAAATTTTATGTCTTTCAATGTTAGAAAGAACAAAATAAAAATCATCGGGAAGGCCTTGGATGATTTCGACTCGGTCTCTTGGAAGTCCTGCTGCAACTTTTTTAGATCCCTTGTATTTTAAACTTGATAGCCAAACGGGGATTGCAACTTTTGGGTTGCCATTTGATTCTTCCCATAAAATTCTAAAGTATTTATTTTCTACAAATAAATTGGTTTCAGGATTTTTCTTATGTCCTGAGGGGTAGAGACTGTGATCAAAACTTAATGTGTATTCAGATAACTGATGGGAATGTAGGATATAGCTTTTGAGCTCTTCTTCGGACCAGTGCTTGAGGTTGTAAACATGATGAAAGTGTTCCGTGTTTTTATAGACGGACTGTAAAAATTCCCATGAATTATTATGAAAAGATAAGACCCAGAAAAATTGATTTCCAGATTCTTCAATTTTTTGAATCATGCTTTGTAAGACATTAAATCCACCTACCTTAGATAGGAAAAGATTTTCAGCGTTATCTAGTAGTATAATTTTTTTCTTAGAAGATTCTGCTAGACTTAGTATGTCATGAGAAGTTAACTCCTGTTCAAGATCTTCAACGGTATCTATTCGAGTTCGAATAGAGTGGTAAATACAATCAAGGTTTTCATTTTCAGTTGAGAGTAGTTTTTTTAATAAGTGGGTTTTTCCTATGCCTCTTTCGCCTTTTAGAGCAATAACATGATCGTCTGAGTTGCTATTAGACCAAGACTTTACATGATCTTTAATGCTGCTAAAGATTTCTTTTTGTTGTTGTGAAAATTTGTCATAGGGTTTTTCTAAGCTATCGGAATTTGTAAAGAGTTTGGTGTACTCTTTTGGTAGAGCTTGATTTTTAGGAGTTTGGGTAGGGTCTTCTTTTTGTAGTCCTTCAATTTTTTTTCTAAATATTTCAGCCGATATTTTTTTAAACCACTCGAACTGTTCTAGCCAGCCAAAGCATTTGGAGAATAAAAAGTGAAAACTAACAATTCCTAGTGCAGGAAAGCAAAAGATCCAAGCAAGAAAACCTGAAAGGAGTCTGTTGATGATAGGGTGAGTATTTGGTGGGAAAATGCTAAGAAGAGATTGTTTAAGTTCCTGCCTCCATCTAAAGCCCATCCACAATAGAGTCACTATGAACATAAATGAAAGGAGCTTAGATGCCCAAAAATAGAGAAGTCCTTTTCCGGCTGCTGTCTGGAGTGTGTAGAGGAGAAGGGTTGTTAAAAAGAAAAAGCCACTTATAAAGTGAGCTGTCCATTTGATCTTTTTTGCGTCTACATTTTGTAAATTTCTTCGAAACAATTGTCCTGATAAAATTTGATTAACTAAAATACGAACAATTCGATAGCAGGCATAAAAGATAAGATAAGGAAAAAGTAAACTGAGTTCTTTTGCATGAGACTGCTTTATGAGTTCTTGTACGATATAAAAGTAAACGCCAAATGATACCCATGGGATATGTGGGGAGAGCCTGTTAATCCATAAGGCTTTTTTTCTGGACTTGGGATCACGGTAGGCTTTTCTCTGATAAGAGGCTCTTTTATTATTAAGCCAAGTGGAAATATGAGAGAATTTTCTAAAAAATAAAAAACCTAGGTAAATAATAAATATGAAGATAAGGATATCAAAAGAAATAAAGAGAATCCCCTTAAATCCTTTTTGGAATTCAGCTTTGTAGGACTGAAACCTCGATTTAAAAAGACTGATCCATCTAAAAGGTATTGAGAAGAATTCTAAAATAAGGTCTTGAGGGTAGGACTGAGAAATCCCCAAAAGAGTTGCCTCTTTAGAGTTGATTAAGTTGGCAATAGTTTTAGATCTTAGCTCTGAAGAGCCAATAAAAAGTTGGCTTCTTAAGACACTTATTTTTTCAGATTCAGTTTCTCTATCTAGATAGTAAGTGTTCAGAGTGTTTTCAAAGTTTTTTAATGTTTCATTTTGGATTTGAGATAGCCCTGATTTTTTATGTTTATTTTTTTGAGTCAGGATTTTTTGGAATACAGGCGACAAAGAAATATCATCTAGGTTTTGAGAATCTAATTTTTGTAAAATTCTCCAAGGCTTTGAATAGGTATTGTAGGGGGTACTGTCGTTTTCAGTGTTTTGATTGTGGGTCGCTTGATTTTTATTATCATAATCTTCAGTCTGTAAGTTTTCGATTTCTGAGTTGAGGTTCTGATACCTATCTTCTAGAGATTTCCATTTTAATTGCGATTCTTGAATAAGTGAATCGAGTTGAGAAAGTAAATTTTGTGAGATGGAGTTATGTTCAGTTTGAGGAGCGGTCTGTTCTGTTGGGTTTACATATTCTGTTTCAGGAGGTGCATATTCATGGTAAGAATCCTCAGAATAAGCATGAGTCAACGAAGGAAAGAGCATGTTTAATAAAAGACATAATAAGATGTAGAGTGCTTGCATGTATCCGTCCTGGTCTAAAGGTCTATTTTAACTCGCTTACTAGGCAACAGGCTAGGTTTTGATCCGCAAAAGGTCTAGTTCAATCGCAAGTGGCGCCTAAGTTACAATAGAATCCCTGATTAAGTATCAAGTATAGGCTGATTTACGAGTTCTGTGGGCAAGTTGAGTGGGTTTGTTATGGGTTCTTTTGTACCAATATGATGGTTTAACTCATTGCTTAGCGTATTTAAAAAGCTAAAAACTTGGTCTTGAAAACTGAGGTCTTTGTTTTTAGTAATGGATTTAAACTTTAAGACTTGCTGGTCCCAAAAATTTTCAGGAAGATTTTGTAAAAGCCAAATATCAGGTAGTAAGCAAAGGAACTTATCTTTTGGAGCAAAATAGATAAGAAGACCATTCCTAAATTGAGTGGCTGTCATCTCATGTGTGTAAAAAAGAGACCTTGCCTCGTTGTTGAGTCTTGTGAATTTTAGTTTGCTTTCTTTTTGACTAAAGAAATGTTGAATCGTTTGTATTAGTATAAATAAAATAACTATAATTGTAAGAATAAAGGGAGTTTTCCAAGAGATAAGAAGTAAGAGGAGTAGAAGAAAAGCTTCATACTTATAGATTTGCAAAATAGAAGAGTGAGAGTTGTTTTTAGAAATAGCAACTCTGATTTGAGTTGGAATATTCTTTTCAATTTCAGCTATAAGGCCTTCTAGTTTCTTTGAGTCTACATTGTGTTTCATTACCAGCCTCCGGAGGCGCCGCCTCCACCAAAACCACCACCCCGACCAAAGCCGCCAAATCCACCACCACCAGATGGTCTGTGTGTTGGAAAGTTTCTGTCTTGATAAGAAGAGTTAGGGTTGTATGTTCCAGAAGAGTTAGGGCCGTGCCATTGGTAGGAACTGCCAGATTGTTTCTGGCTCATATAAAACTGGTAGAGCATCATAGCTAAGAAAAGCAAAAGAATGAGCAGTTCAATTTTGGACATGCCCATGTTTTCATTTTGAGGAAGAGCTCCGGACAGTCCGCTTAGTTCTTCGGGTGTTATTCCCAGTTGATCCGTAACTTTAACAAGCCCAACAGAGATGCCATCAGTATAGTTCCCTGATTTAAAGTAGGGCTTAAGACTTTCAATAAGGCTGTAGCTAAAGTAATCCGTTAGTTGGCCTTCTAAACCGTATCCAACTTCAAGTCTCATTTTTCTATCGTTAAGTGCAACAAGAAGTATGGCCCCTTGATCTTCTTTTTCTGATCCAATTTTCCACTTTTCAGCCGCTTCAATACCAAGGTTCTCAATGGGGTAATCTTCAAGACTTGGCAGGGTCCAAATAACTAACGTTACTTTATTAGAGTTAAAGAGTTTTATCAGAATAGTATTGAGTTCGGCTTCTCGCTGATCATCAATAATATTGGCAGTATCTAAAATAAGCTTTTGACCTAAATCAGGAATTATTGGTTGTGCAAAAAGACTTCCTGATACAAGGAGAAGAAAGCCTATTGCAAATATAAGTTTTAGTGTATTTTTCAATGTTGTAATGTTTAAATTGAGTTTAGTGTTATATTTTTAAAGATCTAAATCAATTTTTGGAACTTCTCTTTTCTCAGGTAAGGCCGTGAAGTTTTCTTTTGGCTCTAACTTCAGAATATACTTGGCTGTTAAGTTAGTAGGGAAGAAGCGAACCTGTTTGTTGTATTTTCCTACGCTCTCAATGTAACGGTTTCTAGCTGTTGAGATTCTGTTTTCAGTTCCTTCGAGTTGAGCTTGTAGAGCTTGAAAGTTTTGTAAGGCTTTTAACTCAGGGTATTTTTCAACCGTTAATAAAAGTCTTGAGAGACTACCACTTAATTTGTCCTGCGCTGCTTGAAACTTCTTCATCATAGCTGGATTTGAAAGGTCATCTGTTGAGAGTTTAATAGAAGTTGCATTGGCTCTAGCGTTGATCACAGATTCAAGAGTTTCTTTTTCGTATTTTGAAGCACCTTTTACGGTCTGTACCAGCTGAGGTACCATGTCGGCTCTTCTTTGATACTGGTTTTCTAATTCTGACCAGGCTGATTTTACGTTTTCATCTAAGCCCTGCAGGCTGTTATATCCGCAGCTCGTTAAATTAAGAGTAAAACCAATCCACACTAGAAACATAAAGGCCATTTTATTCATGCTAAATTCCTTATAAATATTAATAGACTGAAGTAAGTAAGCCTAATCTAGGACAAATAAGCACATTTTTAAAGCATAATCTTGATGCAGAGACAGGAAAGCTTGTGTTGTTTGATTAAAATTTATTTTAGCGATGTTCTATGTCTTGAAAAATGGCCTATAGATAGTGATAACAGCTGCAGGTAAGGTTTTTAAAGCGTTAATCGTGTAAAATTTATAAAATCCATGGAGGGGTTAATGAGTTCATCAGGGAAGAGAATACTGTCTGGAGTGCAAAACTCATGTTTTTTTGGAATATTAGGATTCATAGCTTCTTTCCATATTATGAGCTTTCATGCTTTTGGGGAGACACATGAGGGGGCTGTTTTAGGGGAAAATATTCAAGTTTCTGTTATGGAGATTTCAGAAGCTGAGGCTTTGGCAGAGATTAAAACTGTAAGAATAGTTCAGCATGGTGTGGCTTCTGCATTAGAAGATAAAACAACAGTATTTGAAACTCCAGATTTAACAGAGCAAGTCGGGTGTGGATTGCAACAAGATATCAAAGAGAGTGAGATATTAGAAGGCCAGGCATCTGAAAACGAAACTGAAAGTAGGAGCTCTGAGCCTGAAACTAACCAAGAAGATGTATCAAGCCAAGAAGGCCCGTCTTCCGTATCGGATTCGTCATCAGCTTCAAAAAAACCAAATCTAGTGACTTACTCATCCATTGAAGGTTTGGGTGATATCGATGAGATTATAACTGTTGGTGAAAAAGTCATCAATGTTATTTCTAAATCTAAATCGACAGTTGAGTTTGAGAAGTCACCTGTAGCACATGTGATTCCAAAGCAGGCAAAATGTTGGACTGAGTTTTCGAATTGGTTGGGTCCAAAATTTTATCGAGTTCAATTTGATTTTTCTAAAAGAGGAATTTTTGGCAACAGGCTCAATATTGTCAATGCCACGCTTATTTTAAGTTTTATGTATGGAGGTCAATATAATGGTAAGGGGCAGTATTTACAAAATGTTATGGTTTATCCCCGAATCAATCGTGTCGCTCCCTTTTGGAGTTTAAAGTCTAATGTCGAGTTATTTTTACCAAGTAACTACGGATCTAAAAGTGATCCAATTGCAGGTTTACAGTTAAAAGTCACAAATCAATACTCTACTTTTTTGAGACGAGTCGTAGCGGCAAGGACACTCGCCATTAAGGGTAACGGGGATGTGGTAGATGATTATATTGAAATTGAGCCATAATAAAAAAGCATAAAGTATTCAACAGGACTTATGAGCTTAGATAGCATAATGAGTTGACTAAAGAGTCGGAGTCTCATTACCTCAAGTTTTGGTTATTAAGTGCTTGATCTGATTGTTTTTCCTGTCTGTGATTCACTTATGATTTTATTAAATAAGGATTCACATATATTATGGATGCAAAACCTAACTTAGTCGCTGCTGTTGAGCCAAGTGCTCAAAAAGATATATTTTCAGGTATAACTGTTGCTCTTGCCTTAGTGCCTGAGGCAGTAGCTTTTGCTTTTGTTGCAGGTGTAGCTCCCATGGTTGGTCTCTATGGGGCTTTTATCATGTGCATAGTAACGGCGGTTTTTGGGGGTCGACCTGGGATGATTTCTGGAGCCACAGGAGCCATGGCTGTGGTTATGGTTCATTTGGTTCTAGAAGGAAACGCAATGGGAGCAGAGGGCGCTCTTGCAGGTGTACAGTATCTCTTTTTAACTTTGTTATTAGTGGGAGTGTTGCAAGTATTAGCAGGGGTATTTAAATTAGGTAAACTCATAAGGCTTGTTCCTCGTCCAGTTATGATGGGTTTTGTAAACGGCTTGGCTATAGTGATCTTTTTATCTCAATTGCATATGTTTAAATCTCCAGATCATGGTTGGATACAGGGACAAGAGCTTTGGCTCATGTTGGGTTTAGTTGGTTTAACTTTAGCTCTTATGTTTGGTTTACCAAAGCTTCACGAAAAAATCCCGGGTGGATTGGTGTCGATTATTATAGTGAGTTTAATAGTAGTTTTCTTTAAGTTAGATACATCAACGGTGCTTTCGTTTATTCAAGAAAACGGTGGGACAGGTATCAAGGGAGCTTTGCCAAGTTTTGCATGGCCTCAAGTTCCTTTAAACTTTGAAACTTTAGGTTTTATATTCCCGTATGCATTTATCTTAGCAGCTATTGGCTTGATTGAATCCCTTATGACTTTAAACCTTATAGATGAGATTACACGAACAAGAGGAAATGGGAATCGTGAGTGTATTGCTCAGGGTGCAGGTAATTTTTTGAGTGGAATTTTTGGTGGTATGGGTGGTTGTGCCATGATTGGTCAGAGTATTATCAATGTGAGCTCTGGTGGAAGAGGACGATTGTCGGGTATCGTTGCTTCATTGGCATTGCTGTTTTTCATTTTATTTGCTTCACGATATATTGAAGCGGTCCCGATTGCAGCTCTAGTGGGTGTCATGTTTTTTGTGGTCATCAAAACTTTTGCATGGAGTACTTTTAGTATTTTAAACAAAGCGCCTAAATGGGACATCGCAGTTATAATTATAGTAACCGCTTTAACTGTTAAGTTTGATTTAGCTATTGCAGTGTTTGTGGGTGTGATAATTTCAGCTCTTATATTTTCGTGGGAAAATGCTCTTCGTATTAGAGCCAGAGTCTCTATTGATGAGCACGGTATTACTCATTATGAAATTTATGGTCCCTTGTTTTTTGCATCAACAACATTGTTTTTAACTAAGTTTAAACCAGAAGAAGACCCACGTGAAGTGATCATTGATTTTAAAGACTCTCGTATTATGGATCTATCCGCTATTGAAGCCATTAATAAAGTGGTGAGTCTTTATCAAGAACAAGGTAAGCAGGTCCACTTAAGGCATTTAAGTGCAGATTGCAGGCGTATGATTAAAAAAGCAGAAAAGATCTGTGACGTAAACGTCTTAGAAGACCCTGACTACTTTGTAAGTATCGATAGCTTTAGGAAGTTGGAAGCTCAGTCACCTTCCTTGTAAAAACAGCGTTTTGCCTTTTATTCAAAAATAAGCATATATTCGTTAGCTATAAATTTTATAAAATCATCTTGAATAGACTGTGAGTTAACTTCAAAAGTTAAACTAGTCCACGCATGTATTTTTCCAAATACAGAAGGGTCTGTGGTCGATACAAACTCAATATCCGGATTGATGCTAGCGTGTTCATGAGACTTTATCAATATTAAGCTTGTTTTGCGTTGAAGGCTTTCGAGGCTAATGAGGGCATTAGAGTCTTCTTTAAATACAGGGAAAAAGTTTTTTTTTGGGGTCTGCACTATAATATCTATAAAGCGTTTTGAGCCAGGGGCCCGTGGAGTGTCTAAGTTAATAAAGATACTTAAAAAACTGCCTCTGCTATCTTCTTTAGAAATGATATTTGTTTCAGCTAAGTAAATGACTCTATCTAATGTGGTATCAAAGTTTTTTAATAATGGGTCAATGATTTTCGATCGCTTTCCAAATGCAAAGTAAAAACTTGCTGATTCTGTGTTTTTAGTATGAGCCATAAGTTTTGCAAAAGAGAATGGATGAAAATCTATGCTATTGTTTCTTTTTGATGCAAGCATAAGATCTTGAAAGTACTTAGCTGATTCTAAAATTATGGAGTTAGCATGTGCATAAAGGCTAATAAATAGTAGAGTTAAAGCTGATAGTTTAGAGAGCTTATGTAGTTTCAATTTTCCTCCAAAATTTAGACAGAGACTATAAGGACGTATAGCTTATTTAACTGAAGAGAATAAATAGGTAAGCTTGCTTTGAAATCTTTACATCAAAAGAATTTTATTTAATAGTAGACAATTTCATATTCTTTCTCAATTTCAGATGAGGCTGATTTAGCCAAAGGGTGTTCACTCGTATGTGAGCGGGTACCAAAGATGAGTTTGTCAAAATCCATTGTTTTTTTAAGTGTTTGAAGGCCTTCCATGAGGCTTCCTGGTAGGATTTTAACAGTAATGATAAAGTCTCTTCTGTTAGTTGGAACAATCTGTTGTGAGACAACTCTTTGCAAGAGTTCATAGAAAAAGCCTTCAGGGTCTTTGTTGTTCTCTGCATGAAAAACAACGAGTTCAAAAGGAGATTTTGGGTTTTGTTTATGTATGTGTCTGATACTTGCATTAATAAGTCGTCTTGCATTTGTACCACCTGTACATAAAACATATTTAGGGAGATCACTTGGCAAAGAGCTTTGGCTTGCAAATCGACCAGCTCCAAGGCGTAGATCAGTTCGAGTTTCTAGACGCTTTTCTAAAACCCCCCACCTATAAAAAGCCATCAATAAAAGACTCATTGAAATCAGCTGCATGAGCATGTTTCTGGCACTACCCGAAGAGTGAGCAAATAATGTTGCTTGAGCAATAAAAAGAACAAAACCTGATAAAAGGGGAATGAGAGGGATGTTCATTTTTTTTGTGACGAGCATTAAGCTACTCAAATACTCGCTAGGTATCCCTTTGCGAAGTTCACGGTTCCGCATAAGAACAACACCAATACAAAAACTAACCATGACTCCTAAGAAGGCAATTTCATAAACTTTGGCTAAGATTTTAACTTCACCCGTAACAAAGGCACACATTGCCATTGCAATGAACATAAAAGGGATAGCAATAAAGGGGTAACCTTGGATGCTAGGGTATTTATGAGCTAGGCGGTAAAGTAAAATACGGGGTAGGTTTCCTTGTTTAGCCATAGTTGTGGCTAAACCAATGAAGCCAACAAAGGCTGTATTAGTCGCTGCAAATAAAGTCAGAGTTGCATCAACAACAATAATATAAAGCAGAACTTTACCGCCTAGTTTATAGCTTAAGCCTGAAAGCAATGAGTCTAGCTGGTTGTTAATTTCGCCTTCACTCAGGAGGACGAGACATAAAAATGAGATAGTTGGAGCTGTTAAGGAAACCAATATAATAACGGTCTTATACAGTTTTCGAACTGTCTTTAGGACAGGTTCCTCAAGCTCTTCTACTATTTGAGCGGCTGATTCAAAACCAGTGATACCTAAAAAGGCTGCGCCAAAACCATACAGCAGCATACTCATTGAGATTTCCCCGCTGGGAGTAAGGCGCTGAAATTTTGTCCAATCCACTTCATCTAAATTAAAAGCAAGATAACCAAATCCCCATATGGTGATAATAATAAGTAAGAAAAAGTGAAACCCAGCAATACCAGTCACTATTTTGGCAGGTTCTTTAATTCCTCGTGAGTTTAAAAGTGCAAAGAGGATTATGGGTATAAACGATAATAAAACCAATGTGGTTGTTGATGTACCGCCTTCTGAAAGAGAGCTAAGGTAAAAGGCACCACTCAATGAGCTTACAGCAGCTGTTGCGAGGTAAGAGACCACTGTGAGAGCACCAGCTAATACAGCTGCCTGTCTTCCGAGTGTTCTCAAAATCATGGAGTAAGCACCACCATTATAAGGAGAGAGAGCAAGCCCTTCTTCATAGGTGCGTTTAAAAACCCACATCATAAGACAGCAGATAAGAACAAATACAGGTGCTAGGTAACCTACGATAGGGAACAAGATTCCCGTGCCATAAAAAACAGAGGTTCCAATATCGGCGCCAACGATTCCAGCCGCAACGATCCAATTGAGTTCGTGTTTATTTGTATTCAAACTTAACCTCATATCCTAGGAAAATATCTTAGCAAATATTTTAACCAAATATCTACAATACTATAGAATTTTAGCTTTATTATGAGGCCTCACTTTACGGCTGTCTATTGATAAGTTAGTCGTTGAGGGATTGAGGTAAGATTTTGAAACAAATTTTAAAAGAAATTCTATTCTGGAAAAACTTGGCGCACCAAAAGCTAGATCTGGCTCTGGGCTTATTAGATGAAGATGTTAACTTAGATCCTAAGACCCGTTTTAGGGTTCATCTCCATTGGGATGAGGAAAAAGAGTGGATTTTGGGTTTTTGGGGCCCTGAAAGTCAATCTGCTTGCCATAGCCATGGACCAAGCAATTGCGTTTTTGTCTCAATGTCAGGTGAATTTCAGGAAACTCAGTGGTTATCGCACTCTGATCAAAAAAATAAGGGTCAGCTGATAGGTTCTCATGTCCTGACTCCAACTTCTATGCCTCGGCAAATGTATGGCTATAATGTTTTAAGCGAAGAAGAGTATTTTGATACACATCAATTGCAACCTAAAAAACTATCAAATAGCAAGGATTGGACTGCATCTTTGCATTGTTACTCTCATCCGTTGACTGAAACTGATGTTTTTGATGAAACAAAGGATCTATGGATCAAGAAAACAGCAGAACCACCTCTAGAGAGCATGAAGAAAAACCCGTCTTATCTGAACAACTTGTGGACCAACTTTGGAGAAATGTCTCCGACTGGCTTAGAGTCTTAAAAGGCCAAGCTATTGGAGATCATATATCACCAAATAGGTTGCGAGACATATACTCCTTAGATCTAGGTGATAAGACATCGCAATCAGAATTAAATCAGCTGGTTTATGAGTACACACAAAAAAGTGTAAATACGCAAAGTCCTTACTTTGTAAATCAACTCTATGGTGGGATTGATCCAATTGCTGCTTTTGGCGAATGGATTACGACCTTATTAAATACTTCTATGGCAACTTTTGAAATTGCACCTTTAGCCACCTTAATGGAACGAGAGATGATCCAAAAAATTGGTGGGTTTTTGCATGGTTCATCAGATAAGACCTGTGGTCTTATGACCCCTGGTGGGAGTCAGTCCAACTTAATGGCTTTGCTTTGTGCCAAGCAAAAACTTTATCCTGACTCAAAAGAAAAGGGCTGGTTACCAAACCAACATGTTATTTTAGTTTCAAAAGAATCACATTACTCATTTAAAAAAGCAGCTCTTGTCATGGGCATGGGGACAGATCAGGTATGGGGCGTAGAAGTTGATGAGTACCATCAGATGGACATTGAGGATTTAAAGCTAAAAATTAAAAAAGCTAAAACAGAAAACAAAAAAGTTCTTCTAGTAGGAGCAACCGTAGGTACGACTGTGTGGGGGGCCTTTGACCCAGTTTCTGAGATGTCTGAAGTTTGCAAAGTAGATAATACTTGGCTTCATATTGATGGATCTTGGGGTGGTGTCAGAGTTTTTGATTCAGAATCATACAAAAAAGAATGGTCTTTAGGGAATTCTTTTACAATGGATTTTCACAAGTACTTTAATGCTGGTTTGTTAAGTGCTTTTTTTATCACTCAAGAAAAAGAGACCTTCGAACTTGCAGCACAAACAGGTGGACAGGCATATATTTTTCATACTCAAGAAGAGAACTTAGATCTTGGGCCATATTCATTGCAGTGTGGTCGGCGTGTCGACTCTTTTAAAACCTGGTTGTATTGGAAGAGCTATGGGGATGAAGGTTTAAGGCAAAAAGTTCAAGATGGATTAGGAGTTATAGCACAAATCAAGGCTGAGCTTTTACAAAATAAGAACTTTAAATTATTGCATGACCCCTCTTTTTTAAATGTGTGTTTTCAAGTTATTGATAGTGATGGTGAAAATGACCAGAAAGATAATAATCAAAAAAGAAAAGATAATTTACATAAATCAATTCGTGAAGATTTAATGAAAAGTGGAGCTTGTTATATTAATTTTTCTGAAAACAAAAAAGACGGTACTTTTTTTAGATTTGTCTTGAGTCAGAATCATTTTAACTTAGATCACTTTAAAGTCATATTAGACAGCATCTTAAAATCAAAAAAAACTTTGGAGAATTTTTAGTTCATTATTATCGAGGCGCAGCAGTTTGCGTAAAATACAATTTCTGAATCAAAATTTATTTATTTTAAATTTCAGAGAGAAAATCTTGTTTATCTACTGATGTTTTTTATGAAGATCCATGATCTTTCTAAAATAAAGGAGGTAGATCATGTTTATAGTAAAAACTAACAGGGTCCATAATCGTAGGGCTAGTATTTTGTTCTATTTTGCATCTGTTTTATTGCTCGGACTAAGTCCATCAAGTGCGCAAAGTGGTATAGGTCCTGTAACTCATTATGAAAGTGGTCAGCTCTCATCAATTGACGGAAAAGAAGCTGTCTATATTCAGGGACCAATAGGTCAGGCATCACTTCCAAATTTTGATATTCGAACGATGCCGTTACCTCCTGTAAATCAGGGAGGAGTTCCAACTCAGTTAGATGCAGTATTAAGTCAGCCACTTAATAGAATTTTTTTTAATGATTGGGAAGACTTGGTATTCGATTTAAGGTCTTTGGAGTTAGGTGATTTAGAATCATATGTTATACAAGAAGATGGAAGCATCATAAAGCTTGATCCATCTACTCGAGGAGGACATGATTTTACTCATCAGGTTATATATTCTGTGCCTGATTATTATGTTAAAAGAGAAGGCTATTTACGAACTCTTATGTACAGTCCGACATCAGGTCAAAATCAAAAAACAGATCAAGCTTTGTTGTCGTGCAGGCAAGACTTAAGCCAGGATACGGCCATGTGCTTTATGTTTACAGACAGTCAGCCGATGTCTGAAATTGTTAGGCATCTA
>CALGNA010000003.1 GCA_937958795.1 uncultured Bdellovibrionales bacterium
ATTTGAAGTGCCATATTTAATATCTGTCGAATTTTCATACCTTTTTTCTTCGAGGGTTTTTGAGCTGGTACTAAGGTAACGAGTGTTGTTAATAACTAGGTTGAGAGATACTTGAAAGTAATCCGGCTCTTTCACGAGAGGGCCATAGGTTTCTCTGTGTCGATTTTGTTCGCTAGGAGAAAGGCTAGCTATGTAGTCGTGATATCTGCTGCCACGAGTTACTAGAGTCAAGAAAACATCAAGATAAACTTTGGAAAAAAGTGTCTGTTCGATAGAAATTTTGCATCTGTAATTTTGGCTTCCAAATCTAGTAAATGTTGTCTGACTATCAAAAATATCATCATCGCACTTGCCTTCTAAGGTGACTGAGCCGTCAACATGTCTAGCCCCCAAATCAACTGAAAAAACTGTTGATTCAAAATCAAAATGAACGTTCTTGTAAGTTATTCCTGAGCCGCTAAAAGCTGTTCCAGTTGGCTGATTAAATACATCATTTGTACTTCCAGTTATAAACTCATTACCCCATTCATACTCTGCTGCACAAAAGTAATCTGTATTTGCAAACGATAGACCAGTTGAGCCAAGCATTATTGTTAAAAGCATCAGTGCATATTTCATAAAAACTCTTCCTTTTTAAGTTGATTTATAATTTTGCACTTAATTGTATTTTAGACAAATATTTTATGTATATATATGTATGCTAAATAAGTATATACATTTGGAGATAAATTTTATCTCAGAGAAGATTGAAATTAACCTAAAACTTGCTATTGAGATTAGGACTTGAGGGGGTCTCAATGGTTTTACATAAAAGTTATCTATTTAATTTATTTGTTATTGTTTTATTTAGTTTTTTTAATTCTTCAAGGTCGCAGGCAGATTCTAATCAACGAAGCCTACCAGTTCGTTTTCAAACTGAAATTCAAGTTTCTGAATTAGATACGTCTTACTTAAGTATTTGTACAAATCTTCAAGATTCAGATTTAATAGTTTTCCCTGAAGATAAGCTTTGTTTTGAAATAGAATCTGACTATGAAAATAGTACATTCTTTGGTGGAAAATTAAGATTACGAGGAGAAGTCTTTAGTTCTTATTATAAACTAGAAATTAAAAATTTTAAATTTAATATTGTAAATCATGAAGATCAATCAGTACAGCCGTTAGTTATTGAAGATACAGTCCTTGATACGAAATTAAACCTTGGGTACCTGAATCAAAAGGGGTATGCACAATTTAATCTACCTAGAGACATAGGGACAGTATTAGTTCAGATACAATTTAACATACAACTTCTTGGCTCAGAAGAAAGAGAAAAACATGCTTTAGGGCACAAAGATTTTATATATAAGCCTGAGTATAATTCAAAAAGTACAATTCAACAGGTTTTTGAACTAGATGGTTTGGGTGAAATCTGTGCTCTTAAGGGTGGCTATGTCTACTGTTGGGGCAAGGAATATGTTATTGGAAAAGCGCTGCTTTTGCGTGATTTTAGAGAAAAACTCATTGTTAGTGAGTCCATGCAGTTAAACCTAGATGATCCAGTGGTTTATTATACATCCTACTCGAGTAGTTCTACAAATCCAGATCGTAAAATCTGTTTTTACACGATTGCTGTAGCGACTGAAAATCAGCACTGTTTTGGAACAGCAACATTAATGAAGTTAATATCGCAAGACATACTTGATCAAATTGGTATAGCCCATATTAATGAGCCGCAAAAGTTAGATTTTGGTATGGGTAATTTAAAAATAACAGCAATGGATAGAGATAGAAATATCACGTGTTTTGTTTTTGAAACAGCAAAAATAAAATGTTTGGGTCGAAGTGAGTACGGAATATTGGGGCAAGGTGAAGTTGATAATGGGCCTAAAATAACAATGCTTAATGTTAAAGAAACTGTTCCTATTGAGTTAGGATTAGAAGGTGATCAAATCACTCAGTTTGTTTTGTCTGAGTGGGTGGCTTGTGGCCTCTTAAAAAGTGGTTTTATGAAGTGCTGGGGACCAAATTTTTCTGGCATACTGGGTTTAGACGATCCATTTGATAATAACACCACAAGATCTGAGAAGGGTCTTGTTAAGTTAAATTATATGAATTTAGGTCCGGATAGAATTTATAAATTTTCTGAGATTAATAAGTATAATTATACAACTTATTGCGCTCATTATTACAATGGAAATTTAAAATGCTGGGGAACAAACAGATATAATATTTTAGGTCAAACAAGTTTTATAGACTCAAAAAATGATAGTTTGTATACAGAAAACAGATTCAGATTTACATTAAATCAAATAGAGCAATTTGACTATATTAAGATGGATAAGTCTCCATTTTTTATAGAAAAAACAGTTTTTACAAGTAAGACTATTTGTGTTTTGACGTCAGAAGCTAAGGTCAAATGTTTAGGCGATCTAACATATGATAGCAAGCCTTCAACTGACCCTCATTTAAGAGAGTACTTGGATTTTAAAACAGATTCAAAAGTCATTGATCTAGTTGAGTATGCCACTTCAAGTTTTTGTGCTTTGTTTGAAGATGGAACTGTTAAGTGCTGGGGGGATTACTTTGGCACACAGTTGAGACAAAATGATTTCTTTGATGGTGTGAAAGTGACTGTAGAACAAGCCAAGTTTATTAGTTTTGGACAAAACAATAAAGTTGATAGTATAAACGCTTATTCTGGTAATATTTGCGTCACTTTAAATAATAAAACAAAAGTACATTGTTGGGGGAAGGGTTTTCCAGTAAGCTCTAGTTTTGATTTTGGAGATGAGAAAATTCAAGAAGTATTCATATCCTATGATTTAGGTGTAGTCGTTTTATTGGAGAGTGGCGAAGTAAGAGCTCTTAGGGATTCGTTTAAAAAAGTGAATTATGAAAGTAATGTTCCTGTTTTATCTTTAGTTAAAACTTGGCTTTATGGAGTTGAGTGCGTTGAGCTAAGAGATCATAGCTTAGAGTGTTGGTCAGAAGGTAAGACAGAAAAAGTAAAAGATAGAACTCCAGGGCATATAGTTTTCCCAGAAGAATAAAAAACCAAAATGCCATATACTATGTTGATGAGCAGAGGTGCTTCAAATTCTTGAAGCACTTTAAATCTATAATAAATACAAAAATTTTCTCTTTTATATAATTTTAGTTAAAACAAACTCAGTTTTAATAAAAATTTAAAGGAGAATATATGTTAAAATTTATTTATATAGGATTGGTTGTCCTGTTCTTGACAAGTTGTCAGAGTTTAATTGTAAACCCTCTTCGCGGTGCTCTTGGTCTTAATATTGATGTGTCTAAAGCTTCTAATGAAAAACTAAAGACTTACTCAGAAGATAAAATTATTATTGTTGGTAAAATTAATGTTAGTCCACAGGTAACATCAAAAGGTTCAAAATTTGAGAAGCTTGGAACTAGGCCAAATAAGCCTCTTAAATTTGAGATGGTTTTTGTCAGAAATCAGGAACATCATCAGGCTAAAACAAGAAAAGAATTCTCAAAACTATCAGCTAGAGAGTTTATTAGAGTAGAGGGAATAGAGTCGGAAGGCTACTTTGTTGCCGAGATAAAGGACAGAGACGCAAGCTTGTCATTGCTAGGTTTTAATACACGTATTAAGCGAGGGTCCACAACTTACTTTAGCGCTCTTCGTGAGATGCTTGTCCCATACTCTCGAATGAAAGCGGGGAATATCTATTATATTGGGAATTTTGATATTAGTTTGGATAATAAGAGTTTTAGAGAAGTACGTGATGAGATATACGACTTTAGAAGAATGCGGTATTTAGTGCCCAATGCCTTAAACTTAGACTTTGATTCAGGAAGTGCGACAGAGTTTATTCAATCATACATTAAAAATAACGATCAATTTTCTTTTGTGAATTTGTCTGGAGTTAAAATCAAACCATTTCTTTCTCATGAATCTAATTATGAAAAAATAACAAAAACTTATGTGAGAATGTAGCATGAAAATTAAATCTAGTATTACAATAGTTTGCGTTCTTATTATTCTAAACAGTCTTTCTGGTTGTGTAACAACAAAGAGAGCAGGTTCTGAGAAGATTCAAGTTCTTTATGATACTAGACCTGAAGGATGTAAGGCGGTTTTTAAAAGAAGCCAAAATAGTGTAGCCAGAACAAAAGAGAAAGCTATCATAAAGATTCGAAATAGAGCTCTCATGTTTGGAGCAAATACAGTTAACCTCAAAAGCATTCAGAAGAGCTCAACTGGACAATACAGCGTAAAAGCCTATTTTTATTTATGTAAAAGTACTGTTATTTAGAATATTATTGGGCGTTCTAATGGTAGTATAGAAAATTAGATTTAGGTCAGTTCTATAATTTCAATTGTCTCATCTAAGTCTTTTACTGAAGGGCAGGTTTTTGTCATTTCAAAAACTTGTTCTTTGTTTTCAGCTTTTACAATAAAAATACCAGCTAAATTATGAGATCCAGAGTGATATGGTTCATTGATAAGTTTTGGAGTATTTTCTATGTTTTGTACAGATGAGGTTTCATTGCTGTTGATCTGAAATCCAGAGATAAGCTGGTTGTTGGACTTTAAAGACTCAACCCAAGTTCCATAATTTTTAAAAAATTCTGATTTTTGGTTTGAATCTAATGTATTAAATTTTTCAGATCCCCAAACATTTAGTAGGTAATTTTTCATACTGCCTCTTTATTTATAGAGTTTTTAAAGTGATTGTAATAAAGGGGGTGTAAAACCCCCTCTAGTGCCAAAATATTGAGTCTATTTCTTTTTGCGTTTACAGCTTTCTTTAGTGCAGCCTTCTTTGCTGTGGCTGTGCATTTTGTGAGGCATGTCATCGCTCATGCAAATAAGCATTTTTTCGTTTGATTTCGGATGAATTTTTTCTTGGCATGTTCCAGCAATGGTTTTGTCCATTTTTTTGAACGTGACACTACATCCATTGTCTACAGCTTTACCCTCGCACGCTGCTTTCATTTTTTTTCCAGCACGCTTATGCATTTTCTTTTTTTTCTTATGTTTTCTCTTGCATGCTTTTTTATCACATTTTTCTTTTTTGTCTTTGTGTTTTCCCTCTGCGTGATCTTTTGCACCTTTATGGTGGTGAGCAGAATCAGATGTTTTCGTAGTTTCAGTTTCAGCTGCTACTTCGTGATGCATAGCAAAGCTATAGCTCGATAGGCTAAGCAGGAAGATGGCGGATAGTAAAAGTTTCATATATTGCTCCTAGGTGTGTTGTTTAAAACTGTGAACTCATTATGGGCTAGGTATTTCATGTGATCAATAGGAATCTAGAGCATTCTAGACAACAAATAGAGCTATTAGGGCTATTTTTTTCCTGTAATTGAGTGTATGAATGCCTCACTAAATGGAGACCTAAAATGAGTGTTACAGTTGGGCCAAAGATTGATTTAAATGACGTTGTCAGAGTTTCAGAAGGTGAATCTGTAGCTTTAAGTCCTGAGCATAAATCTATTCTTATGAGAGGTAGAAAATACCTAATGAATAGGTTGAGTAATGGAGAAGTGATTTATGGGGTAAATACAGGCTTTGGCTCTTTTTCAAATACGGTTATATCTAATGCGCAGCTTGTTCAACTTCAAAAAAACCTGATTCGTTCTCATAGTATGGGGGTAGGAGAGGTTTTTACTCCAGAACAAACCAGAGCTATCATGCTTTTAAGAGCTCAGGCTTTATCTCAAGGTCATAGTGGGATTCGCCCTGAGGTTGTTGAAAAAATATTAGAGTTTTTAAATGCAGATATTTTACCGTGGATTCCAGGTCAGGGGAGTGTTGGTGCCAGTGGAGATTTAGCTCCTTTGGCACATTTGGCTCTTTCATTGATTGGTGAGGGGCGTGTTTGGGATAATGAAAAGAAGACCTGGATGGCCACTGAGGTTCTTTTAAAGCAGAGAAAAATAGAGCCTTTAACCCTTGAGGCTAAGGAAGGTTTATCATTGATAAATGGTTGTCAGGTTATGACAGCTGTTGGTTTGTTGGCCTGTGCAAGAGCTAAGCAACTGGCTTATTTGGCAGATATTGCAGGTGCTTTAACTCTAGAAGCTCTTCGAGGTTCAAGATCAGCTTTTCACCCTTCTATCACTCAAGTTAGGCCTCACAAGGGCGAGATTCAAACAGCGGCTAATTTGCGCTCGTTACTAGGAGAGACATCAGAGATAGGGGAGAGTCATTTAGATTGTGGTCGTGTACAAGATCCCTATTCTTTAAGGTGTATGCCTGCAGTTCATGGGGCAACAAAAGATGCTCTTAATAATGTGATCAGAGTTTTAGAGGTTGAAGCTAACTCGAGCACAGATAACCCATTAGTATTTGATGAAGAGGGATTGATTTTAAGTTGCGGGAATTTTCATGGAGAGCCAGTTGCTTTTCAAATGGATTTTTTAGCGATTGCCCTAAGTGCAATGTCGAGTATGTCAGAATGTCGTATTGAAAAACTTATCAATCCTGCTATGAGCAGTGGCTTGCCAGCATTTTTAGCAAAAAACGGTGGTCTAAACAGTGGGCATATGATTGTTCAGGTAGCAGCGGCAGCTTTAGTGAGTGAGAATAAAATCTTATCTCACCCTGCAAGTGTAGACAGTTTGCCTACATCTGCAGATAAAGAAGATCATGTGAGTATGGGGACTATAGGAGCAAGGAAACTTGTGAGAGTTTTAGAAAATGCAGAACAAATCCTTGCAATGGAGTTGTTGTCTTCAACCCAGGGACTTGGATTTTTAACCCCGATGAAATCAACCCCTCATTTAGAAAAAGTTATTAAATGGGTCAGAGAACGAGCGCCTTTTGCAGAAGAAGATAGAATTTTTGCACATGATGTAGAAGCCATCATTGAAGGTCTTCGAGGAGGAGATTGGCATGAGTTTTTTGAAAAGAACTTAAGTTCAGAGCTAAAGTTAGAAAAATAAAGTCTAAGGATTTGTTTTAAGAGTGCCTCTTGAAAGCAGTGTTCTTTTTAGTTTTTCTGAATAGAGCCCTAGCAGGGCTTTTTCAATTTCAAGTCCCTCTGTAACCCCAAGGGCATAAGCTATAGCTTGTAAGGTTGCCATGCCATTTTCAGTGGTTTCTTTTCTTAAAAAATCTTTATCAAGATTAATGGTTTTAATTTTTACATGTTTTATTTTATCAAGCTCTTTGTGGCGGATATGTACTTTACTTGCTTGTCTCCAGTTGCCATCAGGAACTATAAACTGAATGGGTTTTGATATGTTTTGTAATACTTCAGGCGTAAGGTTGACTGCTTTATCAGTGGGATAAAGTAAGATATTCTCATAGGTATCAGTAAGTAAATCAGTAAGATCAAGAGCTTGATGTTTTAAGTTTCCATTGTTTTCTAGGCCTCTCACTCTCATTTCTGAATTTACCAATGCCTTTAGTGCGAGAGTCCCTGTGTTAGAGGTTCTTTTAAGTTCTCGTTTGTGAATAACAAGACTGACTTTAGTTTTGAGTGTTAAGCTTGGTATGAGGTCACACATGCAGTAGTTTTTGTTTAAAGAACAATTGCTACAAGGGTCATTTGGTTTTCGGGATCTCTTGCTGGGTATTTTAAATGTAGACATATTGATTTGGATCTAGCCTAAAGCGGTAAGGAGTCAAAGAGATTTTTAAATAAAAAAAGCCTCACTCGTTGAGTAAGGCTTTGGCTTAAATATTTAGCCTAAATATTTAAGCTAGATAATTAGCTTTAAAAGTTTTATTGCTATCTTGTCATAGCTGTCAGAGTTCTAAAGAAATAATCTTGAGAAGGCATATCTCCAACTAAGTAGTTAAAGAGATTATCAGAGCCATTGGACATAATTTCTTTTTCCTCATCAGAGAGTGCTGCGAGTGCAACAGGATCAGCTTCTATCGTATCAAAATTAGTAAAAATCTCGATAAGTTCTTCTCTGGTAAATTGATCATAATTTTTAACCAATCCAACCGTGTCCATAATTTGAAGGGCTAAGTCGTTATCTTCGCTTGCAACAAACCTTTGTCCTCCCATTACAATAGTTTGATAAGCGTCGTCAGGAAGTCCCTCAAGAGGTATGGATGTATATGCGGACAAGCTTCTGTGTGTTACTTGAGCTTCTGGAGTCTTAAGTCCGTTATTAATATTCTTACGAGCCTCATGCACGAGTGATTCCATGATATCAATATTATCTCTTGGAGTTCCTAGGTACCAGCTTAGAGCATAGAAAAGCGGGCGTCTTATGATATAGCCTTCAGCAAGTGAGTGATCATAGTCAAAATCAAAACTTGAATTGTCTTCAAGGCGGATTTGAGTCTTGGCTGTTACGTTGCCCATAACCATGTCTTTGATGAAGCTATTAATTTTTGGCCCGGCTTCAGGGTGATCAAGTAGACTGACTGTATTTAAATCAAAAGAGAAGCTTCCCATTTTTCTAGCAGTCAGATATTTCATTGCTAAGATTTTGTGAAACCATACGCCTCGAACATCAATTTGATCTAAGTAGATATTTGGATTGTCTGAGTATCTAAAGCTTTCCATGCTTTTCCCAAGATCTCCAATAACTTCAAACCCTGTGTTTAGCGATACATCAAAGCAGTTTTTGGCGTCATTACCTGAGATGTCTTTGAAGGGTATAATGCTATCAAAAGCACCGTTTTCAAATACAACACAGCTGTAATCAGGTTCAGCAATAACTCCCATAAAGAAATCACTGACTTTGTTTGCGGCAACATTGTATTCGTTTAACCAATCTATATCTTTGATTTCTTCTAATGAAACATCAAAGTTAATCATAATATCTGAGAGTCTTTCGTAAACAAGCCTCAAGCTTCTAAACTGACTGTTGATTCTGGCTGCAGCCATATAATCATCATATCTAGAAAAACTAGCTCTGTTTCGCCTAAAGTAACCTCGTTTGTAGCGTTCTTCATAATTATCAATGAGAGAATCTACGATTTCAGTAATATTAGTCCCTTCATCAAATCTGTTACAAGTTGGATTAAGTGAAACCCCTTCATCTGTACAGAACTCAAAGCTCTTAAGTGATGCAGGAAGTGCTTTTGAAGCAGGGATGATTTCACCGCTTTGTAATTCAATACTATCTGCATACCCGTATCTTAAAGCAGCTATGTCATATTTACCAGGTACTCTTAGGCCTGTGATTTCAGACTTTGAATACTCCATCATGCTTGAATAAGGAGATCCTAATTCAGAAGTAACACCCCTTTCAGCAAGCTCTTCTATTGTGTAAAAGTTTTCACTATCTTCAGAGCCAGCAAAGTTATGACGTAAACCTAGGTTGTGACCAATTTCATGGATAAGGGTTGGAATCCAAACGTAAGGCATTACTAGATCAATGATCTCTTGTCGTATTTCTGCGGTAAGTGAATCCCAATCTTTTTGCTCACCTAATGCAAGAAGTTCTTCTTTAAGAAGGCCATCTGCTATATCAAAAAAAGTTTCTTCACGAGCAGGCATCATATTGTGCCTAGAATAAGCTTCAATAATATCTATTTGATCAAGGTTATACGCTTTTGTTTCTGCGTTTCTCTCTTGGTACTGATGAAATAGGCCTTGGACAGAAAGTTTTGTTCTTTCAAAAAAACTTTTTTCTTTTAAGTTTGTTTTGTCTCCAATAACAGCAAGATGATCTCCTGTATTAAAGATAGAATCATTACTGCCCGATTGTGACCCTTGCGTTGAAGAGCCTTTAAGTTCTCCAGGTGTGTGGCTCCAGTTGTGTTTGTGAATGCGAGAGCTTTTGTCTTGCATAGCAATGGCAAGTTCTAATTTAACCTTATCAATTTTAGAAGCAACCGATGTCGTTGTTGTTTCAGGGGTAGCTGGAGGATCTTCAGGAGGTGTTGTTTCGCCTGGAGTTTCTTCAGCAGCTGCTTCTGCAGCGGCCTCAGCAGCCTCTGCTTCAGCTAGAAGTTGTTCTTGATGAATTTCAATGACTTCATCATAAGCTCTGCGCACAAGTTTTTTCATAATCCCAGGGTACATAACTGTTCTAGCTTGAACGATCTC
>CALGNA010000004.1 GCA_937958795.1 uncultured Bdellovibrionales bacterium
ACAGCCTGCCTCAACCCGTCATATGAGGTTTCAATTTTTTGATGAAACTGGTGATCTAACTGACCTGTTTGGCTCATAAGCTTTAAAATGTCTTTTCTTCCATTTGCATTTGAAAATGCTTCACTTAGAGAATCAAATGAATCAAAGCCAATATTTTCTATGTCTTCAGAATTATATACAGACATAGATGGACTGTTTTGAAACTTTCTAAATGTTGAGGGGCGATCCTCATTCTCGGCACTAACATTAGCTGCAAAACTATTTATGGGCTTAAACATCTCACTTAATTTAGACTCCATATTTTGAAAATTTATAGGAGCAGGAATAAATTGAAAACCAGAAGAGGTTCCATTTGGCATTGCACGCGCTTCCATTAATGGAATTCCATGATGCCCGCTTAAAGCTAGTGAAGTAGGTGCCTCTGAACTGCCAGTAATTTGAGACTCACCATAGTTGGAAATATCTTGATCTATGCTTGGATCAAAATCTAATACATTTACTTCAGATCTAAATAAATTATATAATCTGGCAAAAAACCCTAGTTTAATAGGACCAACCCAAACATTAGACTGAGCTGTTATAATTTCTCCAGTTTGTTGATCTGGAAAAAATGGGCCAAAACCTATCATCCCACCCTTAGGGCGAGTGACATTATCATCAACCATGTTTAAAATATTATATCGAATATCACCAGCATTAACCCTCTCTTCACTGAGTCTAAATCGAATTGAAGATCCAATTTTTTCAAATACTTTGGACCATAAGAGCATTGTGTTTTTAGCAGTATCAACTGTGACCTGATCAGTTGGTGAATTATGAGTCAGGTGATAAACGATTTCGCTTCGGTTTGGATTAAAGCGCGTTAGCCTTACATGAGAGTAAAAGTCTTTTTCAAAGAGTCTTTGGTGATCATAAAGTTCTTTAGGGCCAGTATGAAAAACACCAAACAAAGAACCATCTTTAGGATGCATAGGTTTAGGTTCGTATGCTAATGGGCTTTCTTCTTTTTTAACAAAAGACAAAAGGTACTCGATATTATCTTGAACATCATAATATTTAATTCCTATATAATCCTTTTGAATACTCAAATTTCTAAGCTCAAGTCTATTCTTCAGTAAATCAATGCCTTTATTATATATAGAAATCCCTTCATACCCTACTTTGACGTGAGGTCTGTCTGTCCAATGAACCGAATCATCTTTTAACTCTTGCATGTCACCAGAGGTTCTAATGGACTTCCTTCTATAAGCTATACTTTCAATCGGAAAACTATAAACAACTTGTTTTTCTAAATCTTTAAATTCTAAATCTTTATCCACGTTCATATCTACAACAGTAAGCCTAAACTCTTCATCCATTTTAAACTCAACAGTTTTTAACCCAACAACAGGAAAGAGTGGATACTGAGCATCAAACATTGGATTCAACATGACCCCATCTGGGACCTTACTCTCTACCGATGAACCTGAGACAATCATTGAAGAGTACCACTCTCCCTGAAAAAACTCTTTTCTTATAACATCTGACTTTGTCAAAACACTAAGAGCTGTTCCATTAAACGGGTCAAAGTTAATAAGGTCTGCTTCTTCCTTTTCATGAACAAGGTGAGGTCTCTCAAGAGACATATCTTGTCCATCACCATTTTGAGAAGCTACATATTTGTAATATGAAACAGGATAACCAAAAATTTGGACTTCCCTGTTTGATCCCTTACTCGTAGCAAACTCCATATACTCAAACGGAAAGTTTTCAGCTTTTCCAATAAGTACTAAAGTTAAAAAATTGTTACTTAAATCATACCGAACTTTATATTTTGTATTTTTCTTTAAAACCAAAGGAAGGTCTGTTGGTATAAGTGAACACTCTGGATCTTTAGAACTCACAAAATAGTTTACTCGACTCGTTAATTCTTCTGAATCAAAAGCATCTACCTCTTTTGATGAGGTAATATTTGATTTAAAAATAGAATCCGTTGTTTGGATGGCACAGATTTTACCTTCATATAAAGACTTCCGTTTATAAGTTAAACTGTCAGAATCTAAAGTGAAATTACTTCGTTGTTTTGCACAGCCACTTATAAGAAGAGCTACAAGCCCTACTACCAGTGTTATATTTCTCTTTTTTACCATAGCTCTGCTCCCAGCGCGATTGAAATACTAGACTTATTTAAATCTAGTACTTCATAATTTGTATAAACCCTGTCTGACCAACTATACCCTGTTGTTACAAAGTATTTTGAATATTTATAGTGAACTTGAACCGAACCCCAATTATAAGGCTCCCACTCATTGTTATGAAAGTAATTAGAACCATATGCATATGTACCCGCAAAACTTAAATTTTTATAAATAGGAATCTTTATATTCCCTCTCATCTCCATTCCTAGTCTCGTATTATAGTGGGTCCCCATAAGTGAACTTGTCTCATAAGCATAAAGGGGCAACCTTAAACTTGAACCAAGAAACAAATCAAACCTACTATACTCTTTACCTAAATTTATAGTGTACAAGAAAGAGGATCGTAGAGAATCTCTTCTAGATCTTTCTGAAGTAGGTAAAGTCCAACTTATAGACTGATTTACTTTGTAAGACTGTACCTGTGATTTATAAAAATTATATCCTAATACTAAATTTGTAAAAGACTCAATACTTGTATCAGCTACATATTCCGTTTTAAGAAGATGCCTGTAGCCAGCACTTAGAAAGGCGGATTGATTCTTTGACAACTTTTTAGACAAACCAATTGTTGTTGTCCCAAAGTAATAAGAATTTTCCACAAAACTTTTCGAACCAAAAAATTTTATATTACCTGAATCAATCCAATACCTTGATAAAGGCTCACTCTTTGTTTCAGCATCTTTAATACCTTCCGCATAAGAAGATATTTGAAAGCAAAATATAAGATATAAAAAGATGATACAAAATTTCATTTATCTAATAGCCATATACATACTCAAGACAATCCATTTCAAAATTAAAACCAAAAGCTTCTCCATAGTCTGACCTCTGGTTACCGTCAGGCAGTAAAGATTGTTCAAAACTGTTTCCCGCGTTTTTTATTTTTCTAACGTTTGTAGGTTTCGTTCGATAGTCTACAAAGGCATTTGAAAGAAAATACGGAACTGGGTTTAACCCATCAATAACCTCATTCCATTTATTGAAACCAACGCTCATTAATTCTGAAGTTATAGTCTCAGTAGGAAAGTATTGTTTAAAAATTGCTGGATTAAAAACTTTAGCGTGGTCTCTCAATTCCATTAAAGGTAAATAGTTTGCTTTTAAATATTTGAGCCTTTTTTTATCTCGTACATGCTGAGCATTCTCTTTATCAGTTCTCTCTGCAGCTGGAGTGCTAATATGCTTTTGAGTTTTTTCAGTTAGATCATCGTGCTCAGTAAAACTAGCATCGATAAACATTCTAAACTGTACATCGAAGGCATACTGCCTCTGTACATATTCTAAAAACCACTTGGAATTCCAAAATTGCTCTAACCTTGGGTACTCAGCAACAACTCTTTGAAAGGGAGGTTGAGTATGAAACTTTACTACCTTAGGGTTAATTGCAAACCGAATTGTTCCATCAAAAGAGTGTATTGCAGCTTTTGCATATCTGCTTAAGCGAATATCAGCTCCAAGAAGATGTGCATGTGATATTGTGTAAAGATTCCAAATGTTTTCTTTTTCAGGCTCAGTTAATGCCAATAATTTTTCATGAAGCTCGAGACCGGACTCATCTTCTAAATCTAATTCTGGAAAAGTATCCTTTATATACTTCATAAACTCTCCAGCAATAACCTTTTGACCTTGAAGCTCTAACTTATCTTTTTCAGAAAGGTCAGACTCATTTTTAGACAAAACATTTATTACCTCATCCGTAACGAAACTATCAAACTGATTGGGTTTAAAATCTGGGTATGAGCGATCAAACTGTACCAATCCAACATATCTTTTGTCCGTTGTATTACCAACTCCATAGGTCACGACTAACATATCTTCATTATCTTTTTTATCGCCCTTAAGAGCGAGAAAGGGCTGAAAGGCTCTTTTAGGAAGTAAGGGCTCTTCAACCTCCAAGCATCGAGTAGGAAGGTTTTTAATTTTGGGATCTAACCTTATGGCCTTACACTCTTCTTCATGTTCCCCTAGAGGAGTCAAATGGCTTGGCTCAATATCATGGCTCATAATCTCATAATCATAATCTTCAGCTTCACCCTCAGAACCCAGATAACCTACAAAGCTTAAGTAAGAAGACTCCTTTATGATATTGAGCGATAATTTATTATGATCTTCAGGCATTTCTTGTTTAAAATCATGAACTCTATTATAAACAACTTCTTGTTTAACAGACCAAGGAAAAAGATTTGGCTGTTTAGGAGTACAGCGAATAACACTTCTGTTTGTTACGCCAACACGAACAGTATCACCTGATTTTTGTGTAAATTCTTTTTTAATTGCATTTGTAGCATTAGCTTCGTAATCGCCAATGACTTTAGCATAGCTGTGTACTTCAAGTTTTTTTTCTGCAAGTTTATTTTCTAGCTCTCTGTATTTATCATTTAGCTTTGAATACTGTTCTGTCAGTTGATCTAACTCTTCACTGCTTGCCGAGGAGGCTTCGCAATAGTTTTTTGACTTAAATGCAGCCTGGCTGAAAGCCTCAAGCCCAAATATTAAAAGAAATACGAATACGTAAAAGGCCTTAAAACTACTCATATGAAATCTCCCCTTGGAGTTCATTCATAGCAATTTTGAAGTTGTATATTTAAATCAATTTGAAAGTTTTACCCAGATATAAGTAATGCTTATGTCTGCTTTAGAAAGCCTTTATAAGAAAAGGCTCTAGAGGCTCTAAACTCATA
>CALGNA010000005.1 GCA_937958795.1 uncultured Bdellovibrionales bacterium
GAAGCTCTTCAAAAAACACCACAACTAGCTGAACAAGCCATTATACAATTAAATAAATTAGAAGAAGCTGGCCAATGGAGCCCATACTTTTCAGGGTCACAGCCAACCTTAACGGATTTTCACTGTTTTGCTGCCTTAAGGTGTTTTGATATAGTTGAAGAGATCAACTTTACTCCAAAGATTCAAGAGTATTTTAAGTTTGTAAATATGAGCTTTATCTAGAAATCTCTCTAGACCAACTATATCGCAGATGTCCCAAGAAAAGACATATTTTTTTATCTATATCCTAATATAGATAATTTTAGTTTATGTATTACACAAATCTTAAGCTCCATTATGAGCAAAACTAGTTTTAAATACTACTTTTGCAATAACTGATTGGGATCAATAAAGCACCTAGAAATATATTTTTTACTGTTTTTAATATCCTCTACCCTCGCTGGACAATATAAACCAGGAATTACGTTTGAAAATATCAAACCTGCCTTATAGGTTTTATACTCTTTAGTCTTTTTGCATTCGACTAGCTCAATATCCAAACTCCATGGGTTGTGAGCACATAACTTACTACCAACCACAAGGTCTAACTTTGCTGATGAAGCATATTCAAGATCAGGGCTATTTAATAATGCATCAACCATAATTTTAGATAGATGTTTTTCTAAAAAATAAATCTCTTTATGACCCCAAAAACCATCAATAGAAGGATCTTTTGCTAACTCCTGTTGAAACTGAAAAATACTAAAGGGATTGTCTATTTCAATGCTACAAACTTCATAAGTTAATTCTGTCGAAACTAATTCACTAGCTATTCCCTCAGTCATTCCACATTCATAATTCCCAAAATCTTGATTAAAAGAATTATGTATAGATTCATAGGCAGAATCATAATCGAGATCTGCAATTTTAGTAATCTCCCCGTTTATTGGAATATACCCCTCATTTTTCTTAATAACTTCCTTAAGGTGATCGTCATAATAAGGCTCAACTCTATATCTTTCAATATGACTTTGATAAATAGAATAAAGGAACTCATGATACAATGAGACCCCTTCGTTACCAGAAAAATGAATATAACCATCTTTCATTTCAACCGATAAATTTTCAGAATAAACACTAAAAGAACTAGCCATTAAAATTAATATAACAAAAAAAGTTTTATTTAATTTCATAAAGCACCCCCACACTAAGATGGTTAGTAGTAAATGTTCCTCAATCAGATCAAGCAATTTTATACTTTACTCAATGCAGTAAACAAGACGGAGCTATAGCGACCAATTTTCTTTCATTTCTAAGTCTTAAAAGTGTCCAGCTCCATCGGGGGTCACATACAAATATTCAATCAACTTGTCTCTTAAAAATGACATTTTCCCAATCAACCAACTCATTGATTTTTTCGCTGATATCTATCTTGAATACTCAAATGTAAATTATTACAAAAACCCTAAAGGCGAAGTAATCGACCTAAGTACCATTTATTACTTTGATACTGAAGAAGATAAAATGAAAAACCTTGCCTTTGAAGTATACTGTATTTAATTTATTAAAAACTAAATATATATTTTATCAGAAGGTTTTTTTTCTTCTTTATTATAAAAAATCCGCATCTAGCGGATTTTTAAGTTTATATGATATGTAAAATATCTTTTATCACCTAAGGTAAAAAGCTCTTACTCAAGCCCTCTCGCCATTCTTCTTTGAACTTCGACATTTACTTTGTCATACAAGGCTTTATAAGTATCTACGTCTAAAACTTCACGTCCAGATGATCCACCTTGAGATGTCTTTACTAAAGACTGAAGTGTCATGCGTGTCTCAATTAAATTTGCGTTTAACTTATCTAAACTAATCGAAACTTCAAAACCTTTACCGACTACATTGTTTGAGTTTGCTCCAGCAAAAATTCCACCTAAGTTAAACCCAGATTGAGATACTTCTCTTTGAGCTAAAATCATTCCGCCAGCAAAATCTTGGTTTTTGATAATATAGCCTTCGTCTTGGAATACTGTTTTGAACGCTTTAAATACATTATCATATGATGTTTCAAATGTTCTCATTTGCAAAGCTCTACGCTGTTGAGGTGTAAACTTGGGGCCCATAGACATACAGCCTGAAAATATAAGAACACCAGATAGAATAAGAAATGCTCTTGATACAAAATTAAATTTCATTTGTTTTCCTTTATTAAATCAATTGTTTTATGACTGATTAAAACTTAGACGTTACAATAGAGTAATCTTCAACAATATCATTTTCAGTAAATGTGATCATTAAATCAAAAGTAGAAACCGAATTAACATCAACAGCTTTACTGCCACTTAATCCGCCCATACCTAAAACTTGACCAATTCCACCGAGAACTCCAAGTCCTCCGCCTACTTTAGACTTTTCATTTCGTGATCCTGTTTTGGAGTAAGTCCAAACTTCTTGGCCTGCTCTGTTTTTAGACGTAATATTTGGAGAACCTAGCAACGAGATGACTTCTGGCTGAGTTGTTTCACCTTTTACGATCTGACTTTTAACTGCGCCATGAGTTAGTTTTGTAGCTTGATGCTTTGGCTCAGACGCACACCCAAACATTAACAGACACGATATCATTCCTAATAAGTATTTCATTTAAACTCCTTTGATATTAAATGGATAAAAAAAACCGTAGGTATGTAAAAAAACAATGTCAAATCTTAGTCTTTCTAGATCAAAACAGGTAAGCTATTGGACAATTTACAATCATATTAACGAAAAAATGGCGCACCCGGGAAGATTCGAACTCCCAACCCCTGGATTCGAAGTCCAGTACTCTATCCAATTGAGCTACGGATGCCTGTATAAGAAAACTCTATCTAAATAGGCCTAAGATTCAAGGCTTGATTCTTGATGATAAGCTGCTCTGATAACTGTATGGATATTTCCACGGACATTAAAATCAGCTACAACTTCCATAAACTTAGGATTTAGTAACTTTGATAGATCTGATAAAATATCATTAGTAACATCTTCATGGTAAACTTTTTTATTCCTAAAGCTATTAATATAGAGCTTTAAGCTCTTAAGCTCTACACAAAGCTTATCTGGCACATAACTTATCTCAATTGTTGCAAAATCAGGAAAACCACTCCTAGGACACAAGCAAGTAAATTCAGGAATCATAAATTCTATCTCATAATCCCTATCTTGAGTCCTGTTTTCAAAAACCTCTAACTTATTTTCTTCTATGGCTATCTCGCCATGGAGCTTATCATTTGTCATGAGTAGTGCTTATGATGTTCTTTCTAAAGATTCAAGAAAAATTGCCTCTCCATTCTCCACTCCTCGTAAATAATAGACAGCCTCTGTAGCTAAGGCTTCATTAACAGACAACAGACCTGCCTCCTTAGCCCTGAAGGACCTAGCCCACTGAAGAGCCAAGGATGCCGCAACTGAAATATTAAAACTCTGAGCAAAACCAAGCATGGGCAAAATAACGGACCCATCAGCTAGAGCGAGAGCCTCACATGAGACTCCTTCTTTTTCATTACCTAGAATAAGCGCTACAGAAGATATCTTATCCATTTCATATATTGAGGTCGCCTTCTCATCCAAATGAGTTGTAAAGACTTTATACTCTCTTTCTTTTAAATGACTGACACAAGATTCAATATTATCCCACACCCTGATATCTAGCCACTTGTGTGCACCCTGAGATACTCTACTAGAATTTTTTAAACCACCTTTAGGCTTATAAACAATATGTATCTCTAAAAATCCAAAAGCTTCCATCGATCTCATGACTGCATTTATATTACCTAAGTTATAAATATTCTCACAAACAAGAACACAGTCTCGACTTCGCTTTAGCGCAACATCTTTAAACTTACTCTTTCGGCTCTCTGACAGGTAAGGTGCTAAAGCTGACTGAATAACTTCAGGCTCAAAATCTTTTTCTCTAATTTTTAATTTTACAGGCCAATTTGGAGAAAGAAAAAACTCATCTTGAACAAAAGCTTTTAACTCTTCAAGGCGCTGTAAAGTTTCTTCTGAATTTTTATCATGAGGACTCATCTTATTAAGCCCATCCTATTGAACTCACTTTAAAAACTCAGCAATTTGTTGTTTTTGGAACTCAGGCAAAGCAAAAGCACCCTGATGTATAGCTTTGTTGTATAACTTCATATCTAAATTAATATCTCGAACAGGCTTATCCCATGTCATGTTTGGTTTCTTTGAAGCAATTGAAAAACTCCAAGTCCCACCAGGGTAAGTTAAATTATGATAATTATATAACCCAACACTTTTAAAGCTATCATTCAAAATTGATAGTAATTTTTTTTGCATATCCATAGCAAAGTAGGGTGTCTCTGCTTGTGAAACCACTATACCTTCTGGAGACAAGCAAGCATGTATATCTTTATAAAACTCAGGGCCAAACAAGGGCTGGGCTGGCCCAATAGGATCCGTAGAATCTACTAATATAAGATCAAAGCTTTCACTTGTTTCTTTTACAAACTTTATTCCATCTTCAACTATTAAATTCATCTTAGGATGATTAAAAGAGACACTCATGGTTGGAAGGAACTCTCTTGCTGCCTCTATGACTAATGGGTCTATTTCTACCATAGTGCAGGCCTCAAGCTCTGGGTATCTCAAGATCTCTCTAGCCGTACCACCATCTCCTCCTCCAATAATAAGAACTTTTTTTATTGAAGGTAGCAATGACGCTGGCACGTGACTTATCATTTCGTGATAAACAAATTCATCTTTTTCAGAAACCATAGCCAAACCATCGTTAAAGAGCATGTTGCCAAAAAAAGGAGTTTTAAATACTTCGACCAATTGAAATTCGCTTCTTTTAGAATAAAGCTTTTCTTCAACCTGATACGAAAGATGGTAGTATTCCTGGAATTTTTCTGTCATCCACTGCTTAGGTGTTTTTACTGAAGAATCCATTTTCTTAACCTCCAAAATATGCTTTGATATCTAATGTTTTTGCAGGCTTTTGAGGTTTTAAATTTTCCTCATAAGATAAAAAATCAACTCTATATCCTGTTTTTATGTCTGCAAAACTTGAATGAGCCTTACTAAAACCATTAAATGTTAAAGTATGAGATTCAAATGAAGTATCTGAATTTTTAGGCACAAAAACCATCACATCAAAACCCTCAGGATCAAATAGCTTTACTATTTTTTCACATTCAGATTTTATACTTTCAACTGATATTCCTGCCGTTTCATAACTTAGAAAACTTTCATCACCCTGAGGAGTTAAATGAAAGGTCTTATAAATAGACTGATGACTTAAGTTTAACGAATAACCTTCTGGCTCAAACCAATGATCTGACCAATGATCAAACTCAAAGTGTTTTTGTAAATCGAGACTTAACCTCTCATTGTTTCTAAATTTTGATTTCTTTTTCATCTCTAAAGCAAGTGGACTTTTCACTCCGTACATTAAGATCTCTAGAGTCACGTCTGTTGGATCCACAGCATAGGACTTAGAACTACTGAACATACAAATATGGTGATGGTCCGTACGACCAAACTGAAGACTTTCACCACTCACTGATTCAGACAGTTTTAAGACATCATCGTAAAAGTTTGAAGCCTGTCGATTAGGATAGTATTCATTTTTTCTTTCGTAGAAGAGACCTTTAATTTTATCAATACCTAGCTCTTTAATTAAATATGGTACGGTTTTAATTAAAGTTGTCTGACCACAGGTTATTAAGGTCAATTGATCTGCCCAGACAAAAAGGCTGGATTCTGACAAAAGATAGGCCTTATGATCAAAAGACTCATAGCTTTTTATAATTTGAGCACCTGCTAAAGCTACTAGCTCTTTCCAAAAGGACTCAGGAAGAGACAACAGAGATTTAGAACCCTCAAAGACAACTTCTAGTTTTTTTTCTGGACCTTCAAAATACACAGATCATCTACCTCTTGTTTTTCAATCTAAGAATTACTATATAAATTCAAATAGCTTAAGAATTCAACACTCACAAAACACAAATAAAAGGTCAAACTATCAATCAAAAAACTTTTTACTTTGAAAAAAACCTACCTGTAAGCGTGGTTATACCTACCTATAACAGGTATGAACTTCTCAAAAACGCACTCCTATCTATTCTTTTACAAAGCCGACCTCCAGCTGAAGTCATACTTATAAGCGATGGATGCACAGACAAAACACCCGTGCTTGTTCAGCATTTTCAACCCCTCTTTGTTCAAAGAAAAATTAGGTTTTCATACATCCAAATTCAAAATTCAGGTGTAAGCCATGCTAGAAATATTGGAATCAAAAAAACCAAATCTCCCTGGGTTGCCTTCCTTGACTCTGATGACCAGTGGAACCCAAACAAACTAGAAGCACATTGGACCTCCCTCACAGAAAGCTTTACTTCTTCTTTTAAAAAAGAATCTTTTTTTATTTCTCACAGCTTAGAGATTTGGATTTACTTTAATCAGATCAAAAAACAAAATACTAAATTTTTACGACGAGAAGGAAATATTTTTTCAAGTTGTCTTGATGACTGCAAAATAAGCCCCTCTACCTGTCTTATTCATAAAAATGTTTTTAAACAAATAGGTCTTTTTAATGAAAAGTTGAAAACGTGTGAAGACTACGAATTTTGGCTAAGAGCTCTTGATAAATTCAACGTTCATTTATGTGAAAAAAAATTAATTACTAAATACTTTGGAGAGCATGATCAGTTGTCTGCTACTAACCTAGAGCCACAAAGAAAAAAAATAAGAACTGATCTACTTAACAACTACATCTTCTCTAGTGCGTATAAAAAAACCCTCTTAGGTGACTTTAACAATCTGTGATTCAAATCTAACTTAAGTTTAGACTTGTTCCCGGATTCAGTTTTAAGAACAACTAACTGCTCTCCTACTTTTTTTAAAGAGATAAACACTTCATTTTTAGACGTTATAGAAAAATCTAAGTTCTCTGAATTTAGTTCGTATTTTACTTTTAATAATTCTCTATGGGATAGCTGCTCAGATAGTTTATTTAAAAACATGCCATCTGACACACTATCCGAAATACTGACCTTTTGGTTTTCCTTTACCATATCTACAATTTCAAAAATAGGCTCTTCTGTGTGTCGGGATATTTCCCAATTATTTGATAATATCTGTCTAATTTCTTCTTCACACTCTTTGAAAGAATTAGAATTATGGTCGGAGTACCATACTTTGACTTCAATAACAGGAGGACTAGCGCGATAACCAACCTTAAAACCAAACTTAGTTACAATGGGCTCAACGAGTTCTGCAACGTCAGATTCTGCAGCTAGAAGACATCTTATTTTAAAAAGCTTATCTGCTTGTCCCTTAAAGCTAAGTTCATTTTTAAAAACATCCCAGCAGGTTGCCATTTCAGCCGGAGGGCCCGGAAAAGCCCAAAACTTTGGAAAATCACGGTCACTCATTTTTCCACAACCAAAACCCCAAGCTGTTCCAACTTTATTTGCAACTGGTGTTGCCCCAAGCGGGAATAGGGCCTGGTTTTTATGACCTTCTTTAAAGCTTAATTTTTTTGACTCTATTTTAGCTTTTACATCTAGTAGAACATCTTCATTAAGTTCTAAATCTTTCTCAAGATACTTAGCTAAACAAAACCTTGTTAAATCATCTACAGTAGGACCCAACCCACCTGTTATAAAAACCAAATCACATTCTTTGTCTAAAATTTGTAAGGCTAGCTTGATTTGTTTTTCATCATCTAAAACAGTCATATGCCAAATAACTTCAAATGATAACTCTTCGCAAAACCTTGCCAATGTATAAGAGTTTTTATTTAATATTTGGCCTGCTGCAACCTCATCTCCCGTGGTTAAAATACCAACCCTCATATCAACTCCAATGAATTTGATTTAAGTCTAAAAAAACTTCTTCCAAACCTATATCAATAGCCAGAAGAACAAAACCCTGATATTTGAAAATTATGAAAAAAATCAAATCCGGCTTTTTACAAAGAAATCTTGCACTAGCTGGTCTTGGGCTTAAGTCAGGAGGCCTCATTGCAAAAAAATGGGCCACACGCCAAGAGCGAGACGCATACCTTGTCTCTCAAATGAAGCTTCTTACAGAAGACCTGGGCTTATTAAAAGGCACTCTCATGAAGGTGGGTCAGTCTCTCTCGATGTATGGAGAACATTTCTTACCAGCAGAAGCCAATAATTATCTAAAAGAGCTTCAAAACGATTCTCCACCTTTAGAGTGGAAAAAGATTAAAAAAGTTTTAATAAAAGAAATCGGTTTTGATTTCTTAGAAAAAGTTAAAATCAACCCCGAACCCTACGCAGCAGCCTCTCTAGGCCAGGTTCACATTGGAACTCTAAAAGAAACAGGCGAAAAACTAGCAGTTAAAATTCAATACCCTGGAATAGACAAGTGCATTGAAAGTGACCTTAAAACCATTAGGTCTTTTTTTACTGTTGCTCAGATCCTACCTAAAGGTCCTCGCACAGATCAGTTTTTTGAAGAACTTGATACGATGCTCAATCAAGAAACTGATTATATACAAGAGGCCGATTGGACTGAGGATATTTACAATAAATTAAAAGACAAACCTCATCTTGTTGTTCCAAAGGTTTACAAAGAATTCTCTTCAAAAAGAATTCTTGTTACAAGCTTTGAAGAAGGCGTAAAAGCTGACGATCCCCTTGTTAAAAACCTATCTCAGCCTGAAAAAAACCACCTTGGACTAGAGTTCATTAAGCTTTACTGGGATGAACTTTTTAGGTTCAAAGTTGTACAAACTGACCCTCATCTAGGAAATTATAGAATTCGAATTGAACCTGGTGATACACCTAATAAAATTATACTTCTTGATTTTGGTGCCATGAGAAAGGTTTCTGATTCTTTTTCAGACTCATACAAAGCACTTGTCTTAGCTGCTGCAGATCAAGACAAAGAGGCTATTCTTAAAAATGGACTAGATATTGAATATTTATTTGAAAATGACCCAGAAGATCTTATTAACAAATATGTTGAAATGAGCCTTCTTGTTGGAGAACCATTTGTTAAACCTGAAGATACGGATTGCCCTTTTATGGATGAAAGCGGTGTCTATGACTGGAGCAAAACCGACTTACCGAGCCGGGTTGCTTCTATTGGATCTCTTTTAGCCACAAAACATGAATTTAGGCCACCGCCTCAAGAGTCTGTGTTTTTAGACAGAAAACTCGGTGGGACCTTTATTTTCCTTTCAGTACTTGGACTAAAAGAAGAGTGCCGAACTTATCTTTTTCAACACCTTCAAAAAATCAAAGAAGATAAGGACTTACTCAACAATTAGGCTTAGCTCTACATCATGTGAATGGCCCGCAACGACAGTAGACTTTAGATCAACTTTACTAGTTACCAAAAGCTCAACTAAAGCATCTTCAGTTAATTCTACAGCATGTGGGTGTCCGCTATTTCCTTGGATATCTAATGTCTGACTCCCATTTTCATGAATGTCTCTTAATGCCAAAATGACTTCCTTTAGATTTAAAACCTCGACAATATGGCCATGATTAGCTGAAATATCTGATCCCGTTTGAATCTGCATTTCAGTTTGTGGTACAACAGCCTGTCCTGTAGCATCACCACTATTTGATCCACTTACCGTCTGACCATTTGCTCCTGCACAAGCTGTTAGTATTAAGCCCAAACTTGCTGCCCCGGTCGCTGTAATCATCTCTCTTCTTTTCATTTAGTACTCCTTAATTAAACTCACATCAAAATAACAAACGATGGCAATTGAATAAATTCATTTATTTGAAACACATGTTGCTTTATTGGAAACATAAAATTAGCTTGAACCTATGAAAAATCTTAATAGCCCTCTCTTTGATATTAAAATTCGCGATATACAGATCCTGATTGAACTCCAAAAAACTAAATCTTTAAGAGAACTCGCAAGACGACTAAATACAACCCCGGGACAGTTATCTAAAATTATTAAAAACTTAGAATACAAACTAGGAGTTACTCTTTTAAACAGATCTCTTCATGGAGTGGAGCCAACGCCTGAGTCTTTAGATCTCTTGCCTTATTTAAGTTCAATTTTAGAATCACATCAGCACCTACAAGGAGAGTTAAAAAAAGACCATCAAACAGAACTTTTAAGTTTTGCATCTAACTCATTTATCTCAACTCATCTATTACCTAAGGCTCTTTCAAATTTTAAAAAAACTGAAAATACAAGATTTAGACTTTTAAGTCTCCCACCAAATCAATTTATTCCAATAGGCTTGCGAAATGGATTTCAAATTTGTATTCACTTAGGGCAAAAAGATTGGCCAAAAACTTGGACATCAGCCTGTGCCGGCGAAATCCGCTGGGATTTATACTGCAGGACTAAACACCCCTTATCTTTAAAGCCCCAATTAAAATCTATTCTTAAATACCCTTTTTTATATCCAGTTTATTGGTCCTCTGAAGGAATTCAATTTGGTGATGACAAATGCCCTCTTAATATTAAAAAAAGAATTAGAGGTCATGAAACTGCAACTGCTACTGCTGCAGCTGAATTTGTTGCCTCTACTGATCAGTTAGCCTTTTTACCTCATGTCCTTGTTGACAGTTATCTTTCAGAAAAAAAAATCAGAAAACTTCCCATTACAGAATGGAAACCTGTAACTCAAAAAGTTTTCCTTACTGTTAAAAATGATTTTGTTAAACAATCTACGTTTAAATATCTCATTAGTTCCATTGGTGATTTTTTGACCTAATTTTGACATTTAATTTATTATTTAACAAACATACATCCCTAATATCCATATTAAATTTGGATACTTACACCGAGTCTCTTATTCATTTTTCACAATAAAGATTCTCATAATTATACCGATACGTATCTATATGAAACATCTCTATTTAAAACGCTACTCAAAGCCATTTTTAACAGCTGCCTGTTTATCTTTATTGTTTTTAGCTTTTAATAACTGTATCGAATTGGCTAGCTTACAACCATTAGACAGCTCTAGCGTTGGATTTTCTACAGAAAAGCCTGTAGTTGCATATTTTAACGAAAGCTTTCCTGACAAAAACCTTCAAACAGGACAGCTTTTTACTAAAAGAATCTCCGCAGTCCCAATTGCAACTACTATAAACTGTGAGAGCTGCCCAAGTTGGCTTTCTTTTTCAGGATCTACTCTTAGTGGAACGCCAACAACAGCAGGTATTTATAACGTTAAAGTTTGGGCAAAATATAACAGCAATATTGCTTCTATTTTTAAAACTTTCAAAATTACTGTTACAGACGCTCCCCCCCCTCCTGAACCAGCAAGTTTTAATGTTAGCTTCCCAAATGTGAGTATGCAAAAAGGACGTAACTTTAGTAAAATAATTACAGCAACACCAGCTGGCTATACATTAAGTTGCGAAGGCTGCCCAACTTGGCTTTCTTTTTCAGGCTCTAATCTTAATGGAACAACTTCTAGTGCTGGAACTTATAATATTAAAGTTTGGGCTAAATATACAGACGGAACTGCAGATATTTCTAAGACCTTTACTCTTATCGTAACAAATCCTCCTATAGCTCAATTTAATATGAATTTTCCAAATGTAAGTATGAAAACGGGTGAGCTTTTTAATAAAAGAATCACTGCAACTCCGTCTGGTTATTCATTAAGTTGCGAAGGCTGCCCTAGCTGGCTTTCTTTTTCAGGAGCAGATCTTAAAGGAACTCCTACATCAGCAGGAACCCACAATGTCAAAATCTGGGCAAAATACACCAATGGTGTAGCTAATATTTTCAAAACCTTTACCCTTACTGTCTCACCTCAACCAATCGCTCAATTTAACGTCAACTTTCCAAATGTAAGTATGAACACCGGTGAGCTTTTTAATAAAAGAATCACAGCTCTTCCCACTGGCTATACATTAACCTGTACGGTTTGCCCTAGTTGGCTTTCAATTGCAGGAGCCGATCTAAAAGGTACTCCAACTGCTGCAGGAACTTACACTGCTAGAATTGATGCTAACTACACAAACGGTATTGCAAGTATTTTTAAAGCATTTACTATTACTGTTACAAACCCTACTCCGATAGCTCAATTTAATGTCAATTTTCCGAATCAAAGTTTAATTGTTAATCAGCCCTTTACAAAAAGCATTACAGCAACTCCAACTGGCTATACCTTAAGTTGCGAAGGCTGTCCCAACTGGCTTTCTTTTTCTGGTGCTGACCTTAAAGGAACACCTACAGCTGCTGGAACACATAATGTCAAAATTTGGGCCAAATATACTAATGGCGTTGCTAACATTTTTAAAAACTTTCTCATAGTTGTCGCTAATGATCCGAGCCTGCCTCCCCTAGGCACCAACCCTACCTCATCTGTTTCCATTGCGTCTATTAGCAAAGACTCTGCAGGGGACTTAACCATAGCTGCTGGACAACATGTTGTTTTAGATAGGTCTATTGAGGTCAGACATCTTAAAATCTCAGGAAACCTTTATTGTGACCTTGAGACTCATGATGCAGAAACAATTATAGCAGAAACAGTTTCAGTTATGGGTCAATTTATCTGTGGCTCAACTTCTTTGGCGTTCCCAGGAAGCCTACAAATTAAACTACGTGAAGGCTTTGAACTCATGGGAATGGGAAAACGCGGGCTCATTGCTCATCATAATGGACAAATTAAATTCTTTGGACAAAAAAAATTAGTTCGATCTAAGCTTGCTCAACATGCTGAGCCTGGAGCCTTGTCTGTAACTTTAGTAAACAGTGCTGATTGGAAAATTGGTGATAAAATCATTATTTCTTCTTCTAGTTTTAGAATGACTGAAACAGAAGAACGAACTATTTCTAGGCTGTCAAATTCCAACAAGACGGTACACTTTACACAAGCTCTTAGCCACAGACATTATGGAGTTACCCATAACTATAGTACTCCTAACGGCACTGTTGTTTTAGATGAAAGATCAACTGTTGCTAACTTAAGTCGAAATATTAAAATTATGCCTTATCAAGGTAATTTTCCAGCTACTGAACTTGGTGCTCATATGATGATTATGGGCAACGGAAAAGCCTATATTGATTTTGTTGAATTCATTGCAATGGGCAGAAAAGGTGAAATGGCACGCTATCCTTTTCATTGGCATTTAATTGGAAATGCACAAGGGCAGTACATAAAAAACTCTGTGCAAAGAGATAGCTTTCAAAGATGTATTGTAATCCATGAAACTAACAACACTTTAGTTGAAAATAATATTTGTTATAATCACTTTGGTCACGGTATTTTTATGGAAACAGGTAATGAAGTTAAAAATAAGATTCTTAAAAACTATGTTCTTTTATCTAAAAAAGTTGCTGCCAATAAAGCATTGCTAGAATCCGACAATAGAGGCACAGATCGAAGATTCCCTGCACCTGCAAGTTATTGGATATCAAACCCAGACAACTTAGTAGAGGATAATATCGCTGCAGGATCACAAGGTTCTGGATTTTGGATGGCATTTTCTGACAAAAGCTTCTGCACTAGTATTGTGAGTTGTACAAACCCTGTGACTACAAACACTCTTGGCTTTAACCGCAATATTGCACATTCCTCCAAAGTTGGAATTACTTGGGATGGGGCTCCAACTACTATTTCAAATAACAATCACTTGAACCCAACAGATTTTAAAATAGGAAATGCACATTATAAACCAACAACTAAAGCTGTTTTTAAAGACCTTGTTGCTTATAAAAACGTTGAGGCTGGAATTTATTTTAGAGGCGATGCCGCTGTTTTTGAAAACGCTATAGTAGCTGATAACACATGGTCCTTGTTCTTAGCTTTTAGCCAACAGATTAAAGATTCTACTGTCATAGGTATGAGCCCAAATTTTACAAATAATGATAAAAATGATTTTGGTCGAATTAGAAAACCTTATGGAATTGTACTTTATGATGGGCCATTTGAATTAGATAAAGTTAATTTTTTAGACTTCCCAACAACTCAACAAGTTTACCAAGGGCGAGATATTACTACATACCCATTTGGTTTAAATGGCGGGTTTAACAGGTATGAAAACAAAACCAAAGGTCTTCACTTTTCCCCAGAGCCTCTAAAAAGAATGGATTTAAGAGGCGATCCTAGGACTATGTTTTGGGATGATACGGGATATTCTACTTCGTTAAGAGACTTAGACGGAAGCTTAACAGGAACTGCTAATAGATTAGTAGTTCCAAAAGACCCCTTTAACTACACAAATGCTTGCACAGAAAAAGCAGAGTGGAACGCTTACATTTGTAATTATAAAGTTGGACATTTTGCATTCACAAGTGGGTCAAATCGGATGAGGTTTACCTTTAAAGTCACCAACCCCTTAGGGAAAATAACCAATACTCCTGGATCTATTTCTGACTTGAGAGCACATCTTGACCCAGCTCTAAGAAATAAATTTAATGCTGTTATTAACCAAAACTATATTTATACGCTCACACCAAATACTAATTTTGCTCCAAATAATATGAACACTATTATATATAGAGCTGAAGGAAATGGAACTCCAAGCTCTGTCTTAAAAATTGAAAAAATTCATAGTGTTCCAAATATGAATACCTGTGTCCTTACTGGTGCCACAAAACTGGGATCCTTAGCTCAGGTAAAACAAGCAACCTCTGCTGCTTATTACACAACAGCAACCTCTATTCATTTGAAATTATTTACAAAAACGATCCACCCTCAACACGCAAAAAGCGACATGAGTAATTCCTATGAAGCATACCACCCAATGAAGTGTCAGTTTTAATTGATACTTTTAATTACAATTGGTTTCTTTACAGCTGCTTACTTAAGTCAGCTGTAATATTTTTATGGTGGGCCTCCAAGGTACCTCCACCAATTTCAATGAGTTTTGCATCTCTCCAGAGGCGCTCAACGTGGTATTCACCAACATAACCATATCCACCTAAAACCTGAATTGCTCTATCTGCTATGTTCTTGCCTACTGTTGCAGCAAATAACTTCACCCCATCAGAATCCAAGCGCTTGCCCGTTCCTTCCGGAGGAACACCTAAGGCTGTTTGGTAAACATAGGCACTTGCAGCTTTATATTCAGCGTAGCTTTCACCAATAAATCTCTGAATTTGACCAAAACGATTTAGACTTTTTCCAAAAGCCTGCCTGTCTTTTGCATAGCGAACCATTACATCTAAAGACCTACGAGCTATACCTAAACTAATTGCAGCTAGAGTTAATCTTTCGACTTCTAGATTTCGCATCATGTGACCTAAAGAATCTCCCTCTTCTCCAACAAGTCTATCCTCTGTAAGCTTGCAGTTCGTAAATACGAGCTCCGCCGTATTTGAAGCTCTCATTCCAAGTTTGTCTTGAATCTTTTGACCAACACTATAACCTTCATCACCTTTTTGAATTACAAAAGTTGATATCTCTGGGCGTTTTCCTTCAGGTTGATTTGTTATCCCATAAATAAGAACCACATCAGCGGGCGTACCTTTTTCATCTGTACAACCATTTGTGATCCACATCTTTTGACCATTTACATTATAAAAACCGCTTTCTTTTTTAACAGAAGTTTTCATACCTAATACATCTGTACCCACATGAGGCTCAGACATCCCCATAGCTCCTACCCATTCGCCAGAGCAAAGTTTTGGTAGATAAATTTCTTTTTGTTTCTGACTTCCATTTACATATAAATTGTTTACACAAAGCATTGAGTGAGCAAGATAAGCTAAACAAAAACCAGGATCACTATAAGCTATCTCTTCGTGAGCAATGACCGCCGCGGTGGCATCCATACCTGATCCACCAAATTCATCTGACACAGTTACTCCAAGTAAACCAAGTTCACCCAAACTTCTAAAGAGCTCCAAATTAAACTCTTCTTTTTTATCATACTCAAAAGCCTGAGGCTCAACTTTACTTGCCGTAAAGTCCTTGACCATATCTCTTAGCATTTTGTGTTCTTCAGTTGGGTTGAAAATATCAAAACTCACAGCTTTTAACTCCTAAAAATAAAGGACCTGTATATAGATCTGAAATCAAAGCTACTGATAGCTCACGCCTATACACAAAGATTTTGTTGATTCTTAGAACTAGCTTAGCTAATTCAATTAAAAAAATCTAGAGGCAATTTACTATGACTCAAGCACTCGATAAAACCCAAAACTCTTTCTACTTTGACTATGCGGCCACAACCCCCTGTGATCCAAAAACTTTAGAATATATGTTGCCCTATTTTTCTCAAAAATTTGGCAATCCTTCTTCAAGCCATGCAAAAGCATGGGAGGCCAAAGGAGCTATTAGTGTTGCACAAGACCAAGTTGCTCATCTACTTGGATGCCATAGCTCTCATGTTCACTTCACTTCAGGTGCCACCGAAAGTGTTAACTGGGCCCTAAAAGGCTTCTTTGATAATCTTCAAATACATAAGCAGATTGAGCTGAAAAACTGTAGCGTGATTAGTACAAGCTTTGAACATGAATGCAGCCTACAGACTCTCAATTACCTTAAGCTTAAAGGTTTAAATGTCGAGCTTCTTAAACCAAGCCAAAAAGGACTTATTAGTCCTGATCAACTTGAGTCTGCTATAATAGATCTAAAAAATAAAAACACACCTGTAAAACTTGTTTCTATTATTTGGGGCCATAATGAACTCGGTAGCTTGCAAGATATTTATGCATTAGGCTCTGTATGTAAAAAACATCAAATCCATTTTCATGTTGATGCTACACAAGTCATTGGCAAAGTCCTAATTAACTTAAAAGAAGACCCTATAGATTTCCTAAGCCTTTCTGCACATAAGCTCTATGGCCCTAAAGGCACCGGTGCCCTTATCTTTGACCCTCAGCAGTTTTCACTGACTCCCCTTATTCATGGAGGGGGCCAGCAAAACAACCAACGCTCAGGCACCTTAAATACACCCGGAATTGTGGGCTTGGGCTGGGCAGCAAAATTTGCACAGGACAAACTTAAGGAGAATCTAGATAAATTATTATGTTACAAAAACAAAGTAATAGAAGGCCTGACTCAATTAGATGGTATTGAGTTTTTAACTCCAAGTGACCCAAAAGAAAGCCTACCTCATATCCTATTCTTTGGGTTCAAAAAATGGCCCACCAATATCTCTCCGGCAGACCTTTTAAAAAATGTCTACTTTAGCCAGCAGTCTGCCTGTCACGGGCAGGCCTTCCAAAAACCTATAATTTTAAACCACTTAGGCATTTCAGACATAGTCCCTAATAGCCTTATGAGGATTAGTTTTTCCCACCTAACGACCCAAAATGAGATTGAAGAGCTCATTAGACTGATCAAAAGAACCTATGAGGAAGCCCTCTTGATGATTTGAATCCATAGCTTAGATTTAGACTAAAATTACACCAATTTTAAACTCAGACGGGTTTTGTACTTCTCAAGTTTATGGTATAATAGAGGCTATGATTCAGATAACAGAAAAAGCCACACAACAAATAAATCTTATTAAAACTCAAGAACAAAAAGCTGAAGGCAGTTTTCTTAGAGTTAAGGTTAAACGTGGTGGGTGCTCTGGATTTTCTTACCTTCTTGATTTTGACAACCAAAAACTTGAAGAAGATAAGACTTTTACAGAAAATGACACTGAAATCGTAATTGATAAAAAAAGCCTGCTTTACATCATGGGCATGACTCTTGATTACCAAGGTGGGCTTAACGGACAAGGCTTTGTATTTTCAAATCCTAATGCCTCTAAAACTTGCGGATGTGGATCTTCTTTTTCAGTTTAGATCCACAGTCAAAAACAAGCTTTACACTACTTACTCGTATAAATCATAAGCTCGTCTACCGCTCTAAACATAACCTCAACAGGAGCCCAAAAATCTCCTTCATCTATTCCATCTTGCACAGGTTCATATCTACCCCAAGGGTTTGATATTTTAACAAAAGACTTTCCATCTCTTTTTTCATAACCAAGAACAGCGTACTGATGACTACCTGATACACTTTCTAAATAAAACCTTCTCACAAACATACTATCGTTTCGTGTTCCAAGTAATATTGATTTTGTGTGTTGATTGTTTTCAAAATCTAAATCACTAAAAAATCCTTCTAGCATCAAATCAAACTCACTCACTGTCTTAAAGTTTACATCAGCGACCTGTGTATGAACATCAACTCCTATCAATGCATTCATAAGAAAAGAGGCTGTCACCACTTCTTTTTCTACACCAATAGCATCATAGCTAGGCTCTGACATATGAGGCTTATAGTCTGATGAATATATTGCAAAAGCTTTTTCAATAAGAGGCGCCCATAATTCCATTTTATAAGCTTCAATTTTAGTCCCTCTTAAGTACACAGCACTACCATCAGACAAACTGGCAAAGTCAGGATAAACAACGACTTCAACTTTATCTGCATCAAAATCAAAAGCTCTTTTTTCATAACTATACTTATTAAAATAAACACTAAAACTTCCATCTCCATTGTCTCTTATAATTTGATTTTGATTTTCATCAGTAAGACGATTTGGAAAGTAATGCGCAATCGTTTTTAATGTCGCTGCCAAATAGCAGTCACCAATTTTTCCTTGAGTAACATCAGAAGGTGAAACTCCATCTAAGAACAATGGGCCCTCAAAAGTATGAACTGGATACTTCTTAGCAGATGTGCTCAGCTGCTTTACTTTGTTTCTATCATGATTTGGTTTTTGACTCCCCCACACAAACTCTGTTCCATAAAGGATTCCAGCTTCTGTCCACTCCGTTTCAAATTCTTGCTTAATTAAAACAACAAACTCTAAACCGCTATTTGTTGATAAAGAGTAATTTAGCTCACTTAGTTTTCCATATTCATTTAACTTAGTTTCTAAATGAACTTCTCCATAAGAAGCTGCAGAATTATCATTTGTATAACTTTGTACTCGTATGTTTAAGCCAGGCTCCCCTAATGCTCTTGAAGTAGAAGAACCAAAATAAACAACACCCGGAAGCGAACTGTCTAACTCAAGAACAGAAAAATTTATAACAGGTCCTCTTTGGTCTGCTTCATCAGGTAAAAACTTCAAGATTTTTCTAGCAAAAACTGTTTTATTGTAAAGATCTGAAACCCATAGATTTATAAGATCACCAGCTTTAAGACTTTTTAATTCCAATTCAAAACTGCCATTAGCATCTATCCACTGAGTATCCCTTTGTGTGTTAAAACCCCGCCCTTCAACTGATAAAACAGTTAAATTGTTAACTGATACTCTATAACCTTTTGGTAGATGGCCGCTAATTTTCTTTAAGCTTGAATCAACATTAATACTATCAAGTGCTGTCTC
>CALGNA010000006.1 GCA_937958795.1 uncultured Bdellovibrionales bacterium
GTGAGGATGTTTGAAATAGAAGATAAATTTTTTGAGACAAGACTCAATAACTATTTTAGTTCTAAGTGTGTTAAAGTTTCATATATTAAATCTCCTATGTTTCTTGTTTCAAGAGACAGTTTCAAAGACTATTTAAAAAAATATAAGAAGCCTTTTATGAAGTATTTTTATGAATCAAAACGTAAAGAGTTTAAGGTCTTATTAGATGAAAATTTTAAGCCCGAAGGCGGCAAGTGGAGTTATGATAGCGAAAACAGGAAAAAACTACCAAAAGGAATTCAAATACCGAGTCTTCCAACTATAGAAAATGATAAGTGTCTCAATGACGTCTGTTCTTTTGTAGATCATCATTTTGCAACTCATCCTGGAGAATCTTCTAATTTCTGGTTACCTACAACCAGAAAAGAAAGCCTTAGGTGGTTTGATGTTTTCTTGAAAGAAAAAATAGCCTGTTTTGGTGATTATCAAGATGCCATAACAAATGAATCTGATTTTGTTTTTCATTCTGTTCTATCTCCAATGATCAATGCAGGACTTCTAACCCCTGATGAGATTATTATTAAAACTCAAAAAGCTTACCATGCTAAAGGTTTGCCTCTTAATTCAGTAGAAGGCTTCATAAGACAAATTTTAGGATGGCGTGAGTTTGTAAGAGGAATTTATCAAAATTTTTCTGAAGAACAGGATTCTAAAAATTTTTGGAATCATAAAAATAAGCTTTCAAAGTCATGGTATGAAGGAACCACAGGAATAGAGGTCTTAGATGATGCCATAAAAAAAGCGGATAAGTATTCATATACACACCATATTGAACGGCTTATGATCATATCAAATTTGATGCTTTTATGTGAAGTTGATCCTGTTGAGGCTCATCGCTGGTTTATGGAAATGCATTCAGATTCATCAGACTGGGTCATGGGCCCAAATGTATATGGAATGGGTCAGTTTAGTGACGGGGGGATTTTTGCTACCAAACCATATATTTGCGGTTCAAATTACTATAGAAAAATGAGTCGTTATCCAAAAGGCGATTGGTGTGAAGTAGTTGACGGACTTTACTGGCGCTTTATTGATAAACATAAAAAGTTTTATAAAGCTAATCCAAGAATGTCCATTATGATAAGCTCTTTAGATAAAATGGATGCTTCTCGAAAAACTAATATATTTAATAAGGCTGAGATTTTTATCAATCAAGTTACAAATTAAGTATTTTTAGATGGTTGTGTTATCACCTAAAATTTTTGAGGCGGTTTCTTTTATTATGTTTGGATCGAAGTTCTTATAAGTTTTAAGATTGAATTTTTTATCTAGTGATTTCTCTAAAGATTGGATAAGGAGAAAACTTGCGTAGGCATGAATATTTTTTGGAGAATTTTGTTGTTCGTTAATAAATTTTTCTATAATTTTGTAGTATGTCGTGTTAGAAGTTTCTATTTCTTTAAGTTTGGCTCTGTATTTTAATTGATAATTACTTAATGAAGGTTGTTTTAGATAATCAGAAAAATGCTGAGCTTCATGCGCTAAATAACTAACTTTAAATTCTTCGCTATTTAGATCGTAACCATCTTTAATGCAGAATAGTTTTTCTTTGGTTGCCCACCCACCAACATGTCTAATGTTAAATGTCGCGTATGCAGCCCACCCTAAAGTTAAGAAGTCTTCCATAAATGTAACATCAACTTTTTGTTGTCTAGAGATGAGGTTTACATTGTATGTTTTATTGAATTGATTTTTCCAGATCATGACATTTAAAAAAGGCCTCACTCCTGAAAACTTAATATTGTATCCTTTAAGTTGAACTGCAGGTGTTAGAGATAAATGTATTTTTTCAAATTCTGATTCACTAAAGTTTGATTTTTTATATCCTAGAGGTTCTGCGATTTTAGATAAACTCAAGAAGAGACTCTTCATTCCATCTATTTGGTTTTCTTGTTCCAGTAGGCCTTTATGCCAGTAATATTGGTATGCTAAGATTATATCATGCAATAAAGGGTCTTGAGTCTTAATGGCGGGTTTAAAATTTTGTGAAAATCTTTTAGAGTATTTTTTAAGAAAGTGTCTTTCCTTATTTGTAAGTTGAGTTTGATTTAAGTTTTTCATTGAGGATAAAGCTTCTGATGCAGAGCCATTTGCAGCTATGTAGAGGCTTGGGTCTAAGTTGGGTAGTGATTTTCCAAATTGTTCAAACCTAGGTTTTGCAGCACACCCATATAAAAGTATAAAGTACATGGCTGCAACTAAATAAGAAATTATTTTTAGGTATTGATTCCTCATGAAGCCCATTTTAGTTTTTCAATATGAATTATACAAGTATTTTAGATTTTTGGTTTAGTGAGTTAACTCCAAAAGATTGGTTTCAGGTAAGTACAGAGTTAGATCAAAAAATAAAATTTCAATTTGAAGAGACATTATTAATGGCTAAAGATAACCAGTTAGTAGATTGGAGAATATTTCCTGAGGGTCGATTAGCTGAAATTATAGTTTTAGATCAATTTTCTCGAAATATTTATCGAGGGCAGGTTAAGGCTTTTGCTCAAGATGAATTAGCTATAAAATTAGTAAAAGAGGCAATTGTATTTGGTATTGATAAAAAAATTGATATAAAGAGAAGATCATTTTTATATATGCCACTGATGCATAGTGAAAAGTTATTGGATCATGAACTTGCGATGAGAGTCTTTGATCAGGATGGCTTGGAGAAAAGTTTTGACTTTGAAAAGAAACATAAAGTGATTATAGATAAATTTGGACGTTACCCTCATCGGAATAAAATTTTGGGCCGTAAATCTACTTTAGACGAGATTGAGTTTTTAAATGGTCCTGGTTCATCATTTTGATGAACCAAACAGTCCACAATATATTCGTAAATTTTTAGAAGGCCATTTGCCAGCCAACAATTCCTTTGTATCTAGATTTCATTTGTGGTCCTTTTAGATTTTGATAAAATGGAAGGCCAAACTCAAGAGCAAGTCTTTGTCCCGAAAAGAGCCCAGATAAGAAATTTGAGCCTCCTAGTAAAATATTCGACCCTAAAAAAGCATAACTTATATGTCCGCCTTGCAGATCTGATCTGTTCATTGGTGACATCATAGTGTTTAATACTGGATTGCTTCCTACGTAGGAGTTTTTAATTTTATGTTCTAATCTTAATGTTACAGTCATGGGCTTACTTAATAAGTATTGAGTCCAGAAATTTAGGTAAGATTCAGTTCCTTGTTTGTAGTTGGAACTGTTTTCATTTAAATAAACTTTTATCCCAATCTGAGTACCAATGGACACATTATGCCAAAATCTACTTATAACAAAACTAGGCTCTATTGCAAAAGAACCAGATCCTAGCTGCATTGGGTAGCCCAAAGTATTATTGTTAAATTTTTGATCGATTGATCCCGTTGGAAGATTTAACCCAAAGCTAAAAATGGATTTGATTTTTTCTCTATTGTATAAGGAATATAGACCTGAGATTGATAGATCTCCGAGGCCATGAGATTTTGGCTCAATAGTTCCTCCTGTTACTTTTATGTCAGTAACCATAGAAGAAGATAAATAAGGTGCCATCAGGGCTAGAGTCCAAGAGTCAGTAAGTCCGTACATTCCTCCAAGCATATGCATAGACATATTCATTTTATCTGGACTCATCATATAGGTGGTAGATGAAAAGAGTTCTGAACTTTCGATGGCATCTGTATTTATTAGCATGTCATCCATGGTCATAAGCATGAACCTGTATGCAATCATAAATTCGCTTTTATTATGAGTGTGGTCCTTCATAACGCCAATAGGTGCATGATGATCTGGCCGTATAAAATCAGCAAAGATATGGGGTGCTAAGGCAAGGTAAATTATGATAAACTGTAGTATAATGCGCATTAGATGTTCCTTTGAGGTAAAAATTTAATATCAAAATTTATGTTCAAAAAAGAAAGCAGTTTGATGGATTAAAGTAACTAAAAATGGAAATGCAAGCAAATAAATTTTCATTTGGTCGATAAGTTATAGCTCAAATTGTTTTTATCCAATAAAAAATTGAGTAACATCTAAGCTCATAATGTTTTGATTGTGAAAAGATTTCAAAAGCCTACTATGAGACTCATTAAGGTGAAAGTAACTAGTTGAAACCGAATAGTAGAAAATATGAGTTTTGGGAGGTTGTATGAGTCCTGTTAATTTGATTGTTGGTATATTATTTGGGTCGATTGTATTGAGTTTGAATACAGTAGCATCTGAAGGTCCTCTAGTCTTAGAGATGATACATAACTCTGTAAAATCAGCTGGTGTTAGTTATGAGCGCTTTACAGAAAAATACCATTTTATATTTCAAGACTCTAATCCTGAACAAAGTGGATTTTGCGTTTATTATGAAAAAGATAAAACAGCTAAAAACCCTGAAGCAACAGACTCATCAAAACAGGCCTCAGAAGTAAGGCACCCGACGCTTGTTGGTGCCTTTAGTGGGTTTGATCAATTTATGGATCAAGTAGCAATAAATATCCCATATACTGATGAGGCTAAGGCAGATGTTATTGGTCGAAAAGTATCAGTAGCATTAGTTGCTGTTCCAGTGGCTGTGGTTGGAACATATGTAGCTGTAACAACATTTCCTGTAACCGCAACTGCTGCTGTTACAACGGGTGGAGTGGGTTCTGTAGGCTATCAACTCCGGCCCCATTATTTTCAGTTGCCAGCTAGAGTTCAAGTTTCAAACTTTTCTATTCCTGGTTTTTTTGCTATAAAATCTTATTTGAAACAAAAAGTAACTGGATTTGAGCGTTACAAAGTTAGTTTTGAAGAACCCGTAGATGCTGCAGTCTTTGAAGCAGTAGCAAATACTGCAGCTGAATCTAAACAAAATGAAGCTATAGATTGTCACTCAGACATAATGGATTTATATCAGTTTATTTTTGGTCCTAAAGATATTCAGTTCTAATCGAGTCGAAGGCTCCAAGTAACATTAAGTGTTTTGTATTGGCGAGTTCTTATTTGAATCACGTAGTTTTGCTTTGCCATAAAAGTAAAATAGAACACCTACTAAGGCTCCAGCTAGATGGCTAATGTGTGCTACATTGGATCCAGTTGGTAAAATAATGCCTATAATGTCTTTCAGAAAATAGAACCCTACAAGCATAAAAGCGCTGATATGAAAGTAGCTGACCCTAAAAAAATTAACATAAAATTTTCTAAACGGAAATCGACACAAATAGTAACCCATTACACCAGAGATTCCACCGCTTGCACCTACAAGGGCAATTTTTGGGTCTCCACCCAGTGTATATGCAAATGTTGCAAAAGATGTTGCGACTAAAATAAGTAAAAAGTATTTAAGCTTACCTAAATCCATTTCAACATTATCTCCAAAGACAAATAGAAAATACATATTGCCCAGTAAATGCATCCATCCTCCATGGACAAAAAAGACACTTAAGCTATTATAAAGTTGCGAACCTAAATCACGAGTTCCATAAAAGGCCAAGCTCTCAAAGAGGGCTCTATTTTGAAAAGCCATAATACTTAGAACAATAGATGAGAAGAGCAAGAACCAATTTAAGTAGGGCGGAGTTGCATGAGAATCTGATTCAGATTCTACAGGGAGTCCAAAGGCAGAAACAAGATATTTTAAGCCTGTAATATCTCCAGCTGTTGTTGTTTTGACGTGTTTGATTTGTTGTTTAGGTTTAAGTTCGTCATAGGTTTGTAAGGCATCTTCGGCGATTTTTAATTTTTTCATTTCAAGGTTATCAAACCAAAGTGTTTTGCATTTTTTGCAAAGGTCCATTGTGAGGTCTATAGGTATCTTTGTTTTTGGATATTTAAACTGAATCATTTTGTCTAGGCAGATCGGGCAGCTATGTTTTTTTGGTATTTTTTTTTCTAACCTTTCTGAATAGGGAATAGCTAGATTCCATATTTTTTTTGGCATATCTTTACTGTAGATGGTACCCAGTGAGTGAATAGAATGAAGCTCACCGTCGCAACTCTGGCATTTTAAAAAGTTGAGTTTGCCAGATTTGTAAGGCCGTAGATCAAAAGTACATTTTGGGCATTTAGGTCTAATCATAGAAAGTTTTATAAATCAAAATTTTTACTAGGTAAAGATGAGTGCGAAATAGGTAGAAATTAAAAATTTTCAGTCGTATTGGGCTCTTATGCATAAATACAATAATGACAATAAGGGAAAAATTTTCAAAAACAACCCGTTCTCTATTGAAATATCAAGTAAGGTGATATGAATCTAAGTTATATTATGACAAATAGATTTTATACCTTTTTTATCTTGATAATACTTTTTGGTTCAAGCGTGCATTCGCAGGTTATTGATTGTTTCACGCCTTCAGCTCTAGTTCCTGGGAATTATTTTGATACTTTTAAAATAATCGGTGGAGCAGACCAAAATGGTCCATCTTTTAATATTCAAACTGAAAATCTTTTCACAAAAGTAAGTATTACGAGTCCTGATGACTTTATGAAAATTCCGAATACAAAATATCATCATATGTTTCATGGTTATAAGTTAACAAAATGTACACATGTAAAGTCTGGGATTATAAGTCATTTTGCTGATCTTGATGAAGATATAAAAGAGATGGTTAGAGTTCTGAAGGGATATGCTAATAGGGCTCAAACTTCTGGTGCCAGAAGTCTCTATATGAGCTGTGAACTGGAAAAAATAGATTCATCTGATAGTACGAAGTTTGAAACACTCACGACCACTTTTAATACAAGAGTTGAGGTTAAAATGTCAGAGATTTTGACCTTTGATACTCGTGTCAGGCCTGAGGATGTACAAAGCAAAAGTCGCTTTGAAGTTGTAAGGGAAAAGTTCAAGACTTGGCTGTATCATTCTTCATTAAGGTATAATCCACCTAATATGGCAGATATGCCACGTTTGGATTGGCAGCATGAGGTGAAAGATGTCACTGAAGATAAACCCCGACCTTTAATTTATCCCGTGGTCACTGTAAACCAGCAAATTCAAATTCCAATATTCGGTGATGCTCCTGTATTAAATATATCGAACCCTTGGAGAATGTCAGAGTTAACAAAGTATAAAGTGAGATGGACTCTATTTGGTGAAGAAATAAGCTATATTAAAGAAAGAAGCTTTGCTGGGCTTAACCCTACAATGACTGCAGATGAAATAAATCAAATCGAGCCAGTAATAAATATCAAGCCCATTGTTGATTCTTATAGAGCTATACAGGCTTTGCAAGCTAGCGATGGAGCTCAATTGATGCAAGTGTTTCAGCCGATTGATTTACCAACTATAGATGATATAAGAGGTACACCAAACAGGTTTTATCGAAAAGTCCCTGTTGAGTTTCCTATGCTAGTTGAAATTATACTACCAGAATTCAGTAATTTATCGGATCAAGTTAATTTATATACGAATATAATGAGCTGCAACCGCTTTGATAGCTTTAGTAACTGACCATGGACATTTTTGCTTTAAGTTTGAGATTGACCTATAGTCTGAGTTTTGAAATAAAAGCATGAAAATTATATACTTAGCTATGTGTAGGAATTAAATGATTGTATTATTGTATTCAGCATTAACCGCACTATTTTCTGTATTAGGTGGTTTTGCATTAGCCAAGTATAGTCGAAATAAAAGTCAAAATATTGCAGGTTTTCTTATTTCGGCCGGAGCTGGGATGCTGCTAGCATTAGCAGTTTTTGAGTTGCTTCCTCATTCTTTAGGGGAGGGTTTGTGGCCATCTTTTGCCTATATTTTTTTAGGTGTCTTAATAGTTCTAATAGCTGACAAATTTGTATCTCCAGTGCTGTTGCCAAAAATTCCGTTTTTAAAATTTCTTTCTGACTGTAAACAAGAATGTACCCATGAAACACATACTCACAATCATAAACGAGGATTAGGTGGAGTTTCATTTACAGTCGCATGCAGTTCAATTGGGTGTATTTTAGTCTGTGCATTTTTTGATGGGCTTGAAATGGCTGCTGGATTTGGAATGGGAAATCAAACTGGTTGGCTTTTAACATCAGGTATTTTACTTCATGCTCTGCCGGAAGGTGCTTTGGTTGCTAGTATGGGTTTGTCGGGAGGCCTAAGCCAAAAAAGTCTTTATATGAGTGTTTTAACAGTTGGCTTTAGCTTTTTTCTGGGGTCGGTAGTTTCTGTAACATTAAGTCAATTTTTTGAATTTTCTCATACAATACTGCCAGTAGCGACAGGTATTTTGATAACCTTATTGTTTAATCATTTAATACCAAATGCATTAAGAGCTAAAAAAGGGCTGATGTTTATGATATTAGGTTTTAGTTTATTAAGTTTGTTTATTAATTTTGTCTAGTTGTTGGCGATTTAATTTTAGAAAAAATGAGTGGGTCCAGTTTTGATATTTTTACCTAAGCTAAGATGTTGATTGCTTACAAGTAATGAAGTTAAAAAAAATCTCCCTTTGATGACAGATTGTTTCAAGGGGGTTCCTTTTGCTAGGTAACAGGTGATAGCAGAGGATAAGGTACAACCTGTTCCATGAGTATTCGATGTGTTCACAAAATCAGAATGAAACCACTGTGGAATACAGTTTTTTTCAAGAAATAAGTCTGAAATCTGTTTAGGTGTCTGGTTGTTGAAATGTTTATTTATGTGCCCGCCTTTTATAAGAACAGCAGGGGTCATTTTAGAGAGTGTGTATATGGACTCTTCCATGTTTTGATGAGTTTTAATTTTTTTATTCGTAAGTATTTCAGCTTCAGGTATATTTGGTGTGAGAAGTGTGACTTTTGGGAGTATAGAATTGATTAACTCTTCTAGTGCATTTTTTTCAAGTAAGGGAGTTCCTGTGCTGGAAGCCATAACGGGATCAAAGACAATTGGTTTGTCTTTAAAGTATTTTAATAGTTCAGAAAGTTTGAGGATGCTCTGTAAATCAGATAAAACACCAATTTTGATTGCGTGAATAGGTAAGTCTTCCACAAGACATAAGATTTGTTGTTCCAAAAAATCGACAGGTAGTTTGTAAATGGCATCTATACTATTAGTGTTTTGGGCAGTGAGACATGTGAAAACAGAGAGCCCGTAGCAATTCAGTGACGCAAAAGTTTTAAGGTCAGCCTGTACTCCAGCACCTCCAGAAGTATCAGAGCCTCCAATACTTAGAATATTTACTGTCTGAGTCGTTTGAGTTTTCATAAAACTTATGGACTTAAATTTGGATTGAAGTGTTGAAAGGCTTTTGTTTGAAGAGTGAATCTATTTTTGTGAGAGTTTAGAAATTCAATTTTGGATTTTTGGGTTATGTGACCAATATGAGTGAGTTTAGTTTTAAATTTACTATAAAATTGTTTTTCAATATTTAGAAATTTTTCAGGGTTTATGGTTAGGAGAAGCTGATAATCTTCGCCACCCGTAATAGCCGTATGTTTTGAAAAACCATATTGTGAAGAACAGGTTTTAAACTGCTTTGATAAAGGAATAGTAGATGTCACTATTTGTGCCCCACATCCAGAAGCTTTAGTTAGTTTATGAAGGTCTACTTCAAGGCCATCAGAAAGGTCCATCATAGCGTGTACATCAGGAAAATTAGCTAGCCATTGAGCTTCTTCTAGTTTTGCTTTTGGCCTTAAATGAGAAGTAACAAGTTTTTTAAATGGACCCTCATAGCTGAAGTTATCTGTTATAGAAGAATTGACTTCTATTTGTTGGAGGACTTCTAGTCCAGCATGAGCGTTTCCAAGTTCGCCAGTAACACATATGAAGTCACCAATTTGAGCCTTATCTCGAGTTTTAATTTTGGAGTGCTCAGCAACACCTATGATACTTGTATTCATATAGAGTCTATTTGGAGACCGAGTTGTATCGCCTCCAAGGAGATGAACTTTATGCTTAGATAAAACTTCGTGTGCCGACTTCTCAAAATCATGGATCCATTTTGAGTCATAGTGCGAAGGTATTGAAAGTGCTAAAAAGGCATAGAGGGGCTTTCCACCCATTGCAGCAATGTCACTTAGGCTTACTGTAAATGCCTTGTGTCCTAAATCTGTAGCTGAGGCATATGAGGATTTAAAGTGTACGTCCTCAACTAGGCTGTCTGTACTAAAGAGATAAGAATTTTTTTGATTAAAGGGTACGATTGCACAATCATCACCAATGCCTCGCAGTTTTTTAGAAAACTTAAGGGGTTTTTTGAAGAGTTCAATGATTTTATCTTCAGTCATCTTTTGGTGTTTGAACCTTGGTTTGCTTTTACTTTGGATCTGGTTGTTTTTTAGTAAGGCTTTAAAGGCAAGGCTTTCTTTGTAAGGGTTTTTAGCTGAACAAATAGCAGAGCATATAGCTAAGCCATCAGGTTTTAGATCTAAAATTTTTTTGGAATTTTTAAGTTCAATCCCACCAATTGGAATAATAGGAAGCGTAGAGGCTTTCAGTGCAGATTGAAGGCCATCTAGTTGCCAGCAAGTTAGGATATCTTTTTTAGTTCCAGTTTGAAAAAGAGGGCTCAAGCCTAAGTAGTCCAGATCCTGACTTTGAGCAGCTTTAAGTTGGTCCATATTTTCCACACTTAAACCTAAAAATTTATCTGGACCTATGAGGCCTCTTGCTTGATGTGGTGCTAAATCATTCTGACCTAAATGAACACCGTCGGCATTTAATGCCTGAGCAATATGAACTCTATCATTAATAATCAATGGAACTTTATGTTCATGACATATTTTTAATACTGAAAGTGCTTTGTTAAAAAAATCTTTATCACATAAATCTTTATTTCTGTATTGAACTAAAGTGACTCCAGCCTTGAGGCTTTGGGTTAAAACATCTAAATCATTATTATGAAGGCAATAGTTTTCAGTTAAAATAAGGTAGAGACTTAAATCAATTTTTTTCATTTTTACTTATGTATTGAAGTGATAAATAGAGTTTATGAAATGATTTTGAAAATCACCAGGACCATTGGATAAGAGCTCCGCTTTTTCTCCTGCTAATGAATAGAAGAGGATAGCATTATAAGTGGCTTGTAGGATGTTTTTATTAACAGCAAGGAATGCAGAGCAGACAGCTCCAAGTGCGCAACCCATACCTGTCACAGAAGACATAAGTGTGTGTCCATGTGAATTAGTCCTTATTTTGTCTTGATGTAGGATGTAATCGATTTTACCAGTGATAGCAAAAACACTACTCCTATTAAGTACCTCACTTTGTAATGCTTTAAACTTTATTTGATTATAGGACTCAAAACTATCAACACCTTTGGAGCTAGATTCAATATTAAAAAGAGATAAGGTTTCAGATAAGTTGGCTTTAACGAGAGTGGGTGAAAGATCTAAGAGTTTTTGTGAAAAATGCGTTCTAAAATTTGTTGCTCCAGAGCCTACAGGGTCAAGAACGCTCGGTTTTTCATATTCTTTTGAGAGCTTTAAGGCGAGTTCAAAACTTTGAGTCCATTTTTGGTCTAGAGTTCCAATGTTTAAACAAACCCCGTCACAAATTTTTGCAAGATTCATTAGTTCAGCAGGATCATGGGCCATAATAGGAGATGCTCCCAAAGCTAATAATATATTTGCCTTATAATTTATGGCGACAAAGTTTGTTAGGTTAAGTATGAGGGGTTTAGTAGATCGAATTTTAGTAAGGTCATCGATCATGCTTAGAATAGGGCTTTTAGATGTATTTAAAATACTGGATGGTACTTTCACTCTTCCTCCGCTGGCATAATCCAGATCAGGTAAAAAGGGTTAAAGCAATTAACTTAGCTTCTCTCAGCCTCTGTATAATAGAGGCACCCCCGGCGCTTGGGGATGTCTTAGTTTAAAATCTTAAAGATAACAAGAGAAGTAAAATGCGTTTAGTCAAATCTAGGTTTTTAGATCATTGTTGAGGCTTGTTTATTGTATAACATCTAGGTTTAAAACATCATTAAGGATTCCTCGATGGTTTCTTAAGAGTTCCTGATGTTGCTTGTTTTCTACTGATATTTTGTAAGCAAGATCATAGATATATGGCGTAGATAAAGGTGGCTCCTCGTATTTTTTT
>CALGNA010000007.1 GCA_937958795.1 uncultured Bdellovibrionales bacterium
CACTAAGGTTTATGTAGTCTAATCTTTCAATGAGCTCATATGTCTTTATGTAGGTTTCTTCCGTGTACTGCCCAAGGCTACCTCTCGCACTGCTACCCCAGCATTTTAATTTGCCATTTTCAAAAAGCGCACAAATCAAAGAAGAATGATCCATGAAAACATGGACGACTTTGCTGTCAAAATTAAAGTGTCTTGCTTCTTGAACTTCAAGGATGTGAGCTGGCCTACTTGAGAGGTTCATACCCCAACAGCTAAGCTTTCCATCTGTGTAGAGAACACAGGCGGCGTCATACTTTGCAAAAATATTGAGAATAGGTTTGTTTTCTAGAGGCAGTGGGTCCGAGTTAGGTGATGGTTCCCATTTTCCGCTTTTGTCTATAATTCTTCTATACCCCCATGATCGAACTTCGTTATTGTCTTGTAGTGCAAAAGAAATACTATTCTTGCTAATAAATTTTCGAGTTGGCATGTTCCCCAGTGGCAAAAATAAATGAGGATCTTTTAGGTATTCTTCTTGGGTTAACTCTTGATCCTCAGTTACCTTAAGTCGTAGATGATTGTTGTTGCCCCAGCATTTTATTTGACCACTTTGCAACAAGAGACAAGAGCTTCTCTTATTTACTATTTTAAAATCAGAGTCAGTAAGATCAGTCGAGCCAAAATCAATTGGAAGTAAATGAGAAACTCCGTTGGTCCATTGAGTAGGAACGACTTTTCCTTCACTATCTGTTTTTTGTTTCAGGCCTAATATTTTAGAGTCATTAAGTCCCCAGCATACAATTTGAAAATTTATGTATCGAGCACAGAAGAACTGGCTACTAGTATCTGATTGATCAGAGGTATGAATTTGGCTAATTTTATGAGGCCCTAGATCTAAAAACTCCAATTGATTGAGTTCTTCTGATGTAAATCCAACAGACTTAATAGAGTTTAATTGTCCAATTTGTCCTTTTTCATTATTTCCCCAGCATTTCACCCTGCCGTTGCTAAATAAAGCACAAAAAGCATCTTTTACAGCATGTATGGATAAAATTTCTAAGTTACTGTTGCCTAACTTGGAAAATGACTGATTTTTAACAAATTTTGATTTTACAAATCGTTTGTTCGTCGTACTAAATTGGTTGTCTCCCCAGCATTTAACTCGTGCTTTAGAAAAAACAGCACAGTACATTTTTTGAAAATCTATGTTTGTCGATGCTATATGAAGAATGGGATCTTCTTTTGTGCCTAATACATGTCGAGGCTTAAGATCCATCTGGGCTTCAATGGATTTAAAAGTATCTTGAAGTAACTGATCTCTTGGTAGGGTTTTGATTCCAACAGCTAACAATTCACCTTTGCGTGACTTTAAGCGATAGTTGATAGTAACGACTTGTTCTTGGAGTGAAAGAGAAACATGACTTTGATTTTTATCAAAAGTATCAATAATTACGTCCTCTTCTATCTGTAAAAATTTTAAAAATTCACGTGAAAATTTTAATTGGTCGAGAGCATAGTCCCCTCCCCAGCAATACAACTGCCCTAGCTTAAGAGCGCAATATTCGTTACCATCTCTTTTTTTATCATGTTTAAATACTTGTCGAACTGAAGGGTCGTTTTTAAGTTGTTCAAGTAGCGACAGAGGTCTTTTAAGATAGGGTTTAGTTACGGTCTTTAGAATATCAACCCTCAAATCTAGCACTATGGTAAACCAATTACTGTTTTGTGGTATTTGTGTTTGTATTAAGGATTGCTTGTAGAAATATCCAATTTGAAATTGAGTATCTAATGGTGATTTAATTAGTTCCTGTCTTTGATGTTCAGAGCTTACATTGCCAGGGAAGCTGATTTGAGAATCAAGAAAATTTATTTCATAAGATTTTTTTAACTTCTCTGTTTGCAGCCTTGGGTTAGATACAAACAACACTCTGTCCTGTTTTGTGTAGTCAATTTCAAAATCTATACAAATTTCTTCTTCTTGATTTAAAAGATCTATGTTTTTACAAAAGTATATAGACTCCTCATTAAGCTCATTAATATTAAAAATATGAGTTAGATGTAAGGTTAATTCCTCTGAGAAACTTTTTAGACTAAATAAAAGTAGTAATATGAGTATAGTAAGATGTGTGTAGGTTTTCATAAATCCAATCCTTTTCTTTTTAATCTGCGAGGGCTTAGTTTAATAAACTAAACAAATATTTTTTTCTGTATTTTTAGGGTGCCTACTGTGGTTAGTGCACTTATTTATTAGCTTTAAAGATGTGAGAAGTCGATAAAATCTAAATTTTTAATTTCATTAAACTCGTCTCCAATGTTAAGGCTGTCCTGTTTTTGTCCAAGTACGTCAAAAATGTTACTTCCCCAGCACTTGACTTGTTTAGTCATAAATATCGCACAAATAGATTGCTTAGTTAAAACAAGCTCTTTTATTTTTATATTCCCAAGTTGAATATAGGGTAGCGAATTTGCATTTTGATACTCCTCACCTAAAACTTTTTGTTTACTTTCTTGTCCCAGAGTCCCTTTGGCATTGTTGCCTAGGCAAACAGCCATTGCTTGTGTTGTTAATGCACATATTCTATTTTAATTAAAAACAGCTTATTAACGTTATAGTTGCCAAAAATTTGTCTGTATTGCCTTATGTCTGGAACAGTTCGGTCTCTTCTTTGGGTTTGTTCATCGTAGCTATTGTAGCCCCAACAATAGATTTCATTTTCAACACCAATGCTACATATTGTGTATGGACCTGCAAATATAAGGTTTTTAGTACTTGAGATAGAAATATAATCTAAATCAAATAAATTTTGTTGTGTTGTGATATATTCATTTCTCTGTAAGCCTTGAGCGAGGCCAAATGTTTTATTTTCTCCCCAGCACTTAAGTTTGTTTGAAACTGTCTGCCCGCAGACTGTTTTTGCATTTGAGTATAGTTTTGTTATAGGCTCATCAAACATAATGGGCTGAGCGTTTTTTAATTCATGAGCTTCATCTCCAACAGCACTTGAAAACTCCCCCATTCCTATAAAACCAAATTTGTCATCTTTGTCTGTATAGCCAGGTCTTCCATTTGCTCCCCAGCATTTAACATGACCATTTTCAAATAAAGCACAAAAGGCGATGTTTAATGTAATCACTTGAATCACTTTAAGAGCTTGAAATGTTGAAGGGTCATATATCCCAAAGTCTATAAATGAGGCTTCAGAAATAGAGATGGAATTATTTTCTCTTGTCCCGCCAAGAAGTCTTACGGGCCTATCGACTCCTGTTTCGCCGGATAAATTTCTCCCTAAACAAACGACTTTACTACCATCTGTTAAGAAACATAGAGCTGAGCTAATGCTATGTATTTCAGAATCTTTGGTTGAGATAATGTTTTTAATGGGTGTTATAGAGTTTTGCTTAATGTAATGAGTTATATAAGCATCAGTAGATGGAGTATTAATTTTTTTCCACATCAAATCTATACTTATTTGGATATTTACATGGGTAATATCTTTTAAATGGTATTCTTTATAGCCAGTTTGTTTTAAAATTCCATTATTAATTACTGTATTAATCTCAGTAGGATCAAATTTGAATGTGTTGCTGTCTGGGATTAAAGATCTTGTTGTAAAGTTAAAATTTTCAATCTCAAGTAGGTAATTGTATTTAAATTGGTTTAAATTAATCTGAGGTTTAGCAATAAATAAAACTTTATCTTCTTTAGAATAGTCTGTTTTAATCTCGACACAAATTTCTTCGGTAGAGTTTAGGAATGTATTGTTAATACCAGAGCACAAAACAAGATTTAGCAATGATAAATCAGTTATTTTAATTTTGTTTTCAAAGTAAATTTTTTCATTTTTCCAGCCACGGTCCCAGGTTTCAGGTTTATTTAATTCAAAATCTTCTAAAGTGAAACCTGTAATACTTAAACTCAGTAAATAAAATAAATATATGATTTTATGCATAATAAAATACCTATCCATTATAAATGTGAAAAATCTAGATAATCTAAATTCTCCATTTCAAGAGAATCATCTCCAATAAGGGCTTGGGATGATTTTTGGCCTAAAACTCCATAAACATTATTACCCCAGCACTTTACTTGTTTTGTGATAAAAATAGCGCAAGTTAGGGTTTCTTCTAATAAAAGACTTTCGACTCTTGTTTTTCCAAGAGCTATATACTCCATTCCGTTAAGTTCATGAAGCTCTGTTCCAAGTGACTCTTTTTTAGTTCCTTGTCCAAGTTGTCCAGACCTATTATCTCCAATACAAACGACTTGTCCTTCTTCTGAAAGAACACAAATTCTATTTGCATGCATATAAACCTTCTTTATATTTACATGTGTAAAGATGGGCTTAATATCATTGATATCAACATAACTTTCAGTACTCCCTTGGCCTAGTTGACCATATCCATTGTATCCCCAGCAAATAAGTTCCTTTGTATCAAAGAGAGCGCAGATGTTAGTAAGTGTTGAGTGAAGAGAAATAGCTTTTCTGTTTCCGAATGGTAGGTCTTCTAAGTTGGCCATTTCTCCAGGGTGATCACCTAAGTATCGTAACTTTTTATCTTTGATATTGCGATGGAGTGAGTTGCCCCAGCATTTAATTTTGCCATTTTCTAAGAGCGCACAAACATGGTTGTATGAACTTGTAGCAAAATCAACAATTGGATGATCAAACTGTATGGATTTAAGTTCTTCTGGGCGTAGAGATTTTGGATTTATGAGATGTCTTCTTTCCTGACCTGCATGTGCACTGTTAGTACTTCCCCAGCAGTATATATAGCCTTCATCGTAGAGTATGCATATTGTACCACTTCCTGCTGATTGAATTTTTTTAATAGGTTTTTGAGGCAAAGCAATGGGTTTAAAGTTTGATAAATTCGGTGTGGGTTTTATTGTTTGTTCTGCTCTAGGGATTTTTGGCTGGCTTAATATATAGGAGCCTGATTTGTTTCCCCAACAATATATAATTCCTGTATGGCTTATGCTACACAATGTATTATTCATGTCGCTAAAATGTAAATTTTTAACATTTGCAACTTCAATATAGGGCATATCATAAATTTCTTGCTGTGTTTTTGGGTATTCGGAGATGTCTTGAGCCAAGATATTCCAACGGTTGTCACCCCAGCACTTAATATTTTCTTTGTTGGTTAAACCACAAATATTTCTTTCAGTTGTAAATAGTTTAACAATTGGTTCTGTAAATGAAATACTAGAAGTATTTTTGACTTCTTCAGGTTGATCTCCAATACGTGAATCAGTTCCTAATCCATAAAAAGAAGGCATTCTGTGACCATCTGGAGAAGTATTGGATCCCCAGCATTTTACAAATCCTTGTTTAAATAGAGCACAAAATGTTCTTTTTAAAGTAACAAGTTGGATTGCCTGGAAAGGTTTTTTGTCTATCTCGCTTAAGCCAAAATCAATATAAGAAGATTCAGATAAAGTTGTACTTTGATTATTCGTTGTTGGTTTTTTACCAATCCCTATTTGCGCGAATTCATTGGATCCTGTGCAAATAACTTTTCCATTTTCAGTTAAGAAGCAAAGGTTTTCATTGGGGGTTTGCCATGTACTATCATACCGTCCACTTGTTATGCTTTTTATTGGCACAGGGTTTAAGCTTGGGATTGTAGTTTCTAAGTACTCTTTTTTGTTGGCAGTTAGTAACTTCCATTTCATATCTAAGGAGATAGTTAGGTTTATGGATTCTTGATTAGCCAAAATGTACTGCTTGTAGCCGTCAATGTTTAACTGCCCATGATTTAAGATGGTATTGATATGTGTTGGTTTGTTTGTAAGTGTATTTAAATCTGCTTTGGTATCAGAAATCTGGATGTCAAAATTTTCAATAATAAGTTCGTAATTATTCTCGAGATTAAACATATTAAACCTGGCTCGACTTACAAAAAGAGTCGGATCTTCTATTGAGTAATCAGTATTAATTTCAAAGCAAAGCTGTTCTTCTTTATTAAGGTAGCTTCCAGGTGATGAGCAAAGGGTTTGTCTGTAAGACTCGAGATCTTTGATTGAGATTTGAGACGTAAATGAAATATATTGTTCGCCAGAGTTGCTTTGGAGTGCAAAGCCTGTTTGGGCACTAATATAGATTAAAGTACATAGCATAAAAACATATCTAAAAGCACTACCCATACCTATCCCCCGATCAATGGTAAGGAGTTACTAGCTCATAAGTAAAAAATATTTAAGTTGCAATTCGTTATAGTTAAAAGGCTTATTCTATGTATTCACAAATTGCATAGGCTTTTACTTCTGCCACAGTTGTATTGAGATGGCTGTCTTTTTCATACTCACAAAACCACTCACCGTTATCGACTCCATTTTGAAGAGCATAGTTAGGATAGCTAGTCACTAGGTTTACAAGGGTGGTGTCTGACCTTCTTGTTTTTTCAGAAATTTTTTCGCAGCCACCTGAGACGAGTTTGCTATTAGGCAAGCACCCAATCTTAACTCCAAATGTAGTAACAGCTGAATGAGATACGGATCCCTTGAGGTCACTTGTCTTTGATAGTAAATACCTGTTGTCAGCTAATTTTTGACAAGTATTCATGTCTTCGGTACTGGATTCGGGACATTTAAACTCGGCCAAGCATGAGGTTGAAATAAATGTTATGGCAAGTGCTATAAGGGTGGATTTTTGCATAAGTGGCTCCATGTTAATGCGTGTTTTTTTAATTAGATTCTGTTTTATGAATAAGGCTTTACTCTAAGTGTTCACAAATTGCATAGGCTCTTATTGTTGCGACAGTTTCATCTAGACGACTGTCTTTTTTGTATTTACAAGACCACATGCCATTTTCGAATCCATTATGAAGAAAAACTTCTGGGTAGCTAGTAGCTAGTTTTACATGGCTTGTTGCTACTCTTCTTGTTCTTTCAGTAACTTTTTTGCAGCCACCGGAGACAAGTTTGCTATTATGGAAACATCCAGTACTTGCAATAAATGTTGTAACGTCTGAATAGGAGTCAGAATCTTTAAATTCTCTAGTGTCTAGCTTCACATATCTGTTTCCGGTTAAGCTCTGACAGCCACTGCTGGATTTTGGACATTTAAACTCTGCTAAGCCAAATGTTGAAATAAATATTATAGAAAGTAATATAAAGATGAGTTTTTGCATAAGGCCTCATTGTAAGAGTGGTTTTATCTATTTAAAGATGAATGCCAGGTAAGGGGTGAGTTTTGCTAAAATTTTATACTCCACTTGAGTAGTTAAGATAAAATAATATTAACTTGTATTGGATATAAATTTTTTTGATAATTATTGAGATAGAGCTATTTTAGTTATGTCATCCATAATTATATTTAATTTTAAAGAAATGAGACATTGGTCTCGAGAAACAAAGGCTTGTCTCTAGACACTTATAATTTTGAAAGAGATGATTTTGACTCATATGCATCAAGGAAGATCTCAATGGCTATCTTAATGAATAAAAAAACTCCTTTTTATTTTTTCTTTATAATTCTTTTTTTTGGAATGAATTCATTTGCTCTTAATTGTCCTAAAATACATTTAGGTGGTTTATTGAACTCTAAAAATTCAAATGTAAGGACACAAACACGACGCTTAACTTTTGCTACGCTTGAAGGCTCAATGGCTGGCAGCGGGTATCGTACATGGAACACGTATGTGCCTTATGACTTGGATGATGCGAAGCTGATCTTAAAAAAAATAAGCGGAGAAGCAAGTGCGGATGTCATCGTGTGTAAGTATGGCCATGAAAAAGACCCTGGGATTAAGGTCACAGAGTTTAGTGTTAGTACAATAGGTCCTTTAACCTTGGAACTCACTGATTTAGATAATAAATTTGTTGGTGTCTTTATTAAGAATACATCAACAGCAAAAAAGTTTGAATACTCCATTCGCCTTAAGCGACCAGGACAAGGTAGGTATAAGGCAAACCCTGAGCGAAATGACCTCCCAGCTCAAAAAGGTTTTGCTGATACTCACAACCATCAAGCAAATGAACTAGCCTTCGGTGGTGCATACAACCCTTCTATTATACATGGAAGTCACAAAGATGAACTATTGCAATGTACTGGACTCCATACAACGCTTGGTGATTTTGGTAAGGGATTATCTAATGTAGCACTGCCCTTTCTTGCAGCCTTATTTGGGCCAGCTATTCCTTTTGTGCCTCCAAGCACAAGTATGATGGCTAGTTTTTCTATGAATGCTAAAATACAAACAGATGATGATTTTATTGAGTATTCACCTGCTCATGTAAATTACCCTGTGCATAACGCAAGAGAGCCTGGAATTTGGTGGCCTCAGGCTGCTGAAGGTGGACATGTTCAAACTCATATCAGTTATTTAAAAACAGCTTATGAAAATGGAATGCGACTTATGGTTGCAACTGCTTTAAGTAATCAGGCTCTTTGTATTATCACAAGTAAAAATACAAATCGAAACTTAAGCTGTGATGATATGGATTCAGTTAAATGGCAACTAAAGGCGTTTAGAGATTTTGAAGAACAAAACAGTGATTGGTATAAAATTGTAACGGACCCTTGGCAAGCACGACAGGCCATTAGTGAAAATAAAATGGCTATCGTTTTAGGAATAGAGGCCAGTCACTTGTTCCCAGAAAGTCATGGGCCATGGATGGAGCAATTTAAGGAAGTCTATGACATGGGAGTTCGAACAATAGAGTTTGCTCACGAAACAGATTCTGTTTTTGCAGGGAGTGCTCATCACCATGGCATGGTGATGAAGCTTCTTAATATTTTCAAAAGAGCAGCTGGTTTTAACGACAATATTTTTAAAAAAACAAGAAAAACGGAGTTTTGTGCCCCAGAGTATCAGAACCAAGGAATTGAATGTAACTCTAAGGGTTTCACGCCTTTAGGCAAAGAAATGGTTGATGAGTTTATAAAAAGAAAAATGATTTTAAACATTGATCATATTAGTAGAAAGGCACGAAAAGAGTTATTTGAGATTGTGTCAGAAAAACACAATTACTACCCGATCTATGCTAGCCACACTCGACCAGACAGCATGATGCATCCTGAAGACAGAAAGGGTGGACATGGAACTCATGAATACATGGTAACGGATGAAGAATTAAAATGGATTCGACAAACTGGAGGTATGATAGGACTTCGTGCAGGTGAGAATCCAATGCTTGAAATCCCTGAGTGTATTAATAAGGATCTGACATGCTGGGGATCATCAGAGTCTTTTGCTCAAATGTTATGTCACGCAGCAGACCTTGGTATGCCTGTCGCATTTGGAACAGATTTTTCTGCTGTTCCTATGACTGCTCCCCGTTTTAGTCATAATGACAAAAGAACCTGGCGTTCTGATAGATTGCCTGCTGCCTGTCCCAAAAATGTAGAGTTAGGCTTTACAACTCCATTTGGCTATTTAGATGAATATAGTAATAAAGAGCCTCAGGTCTTAACAGGAAGTACTCAGAGTTATGGAGTTAGGGGTTTGGCTCATACAGGACACTTATCAGGCTTACTTGCAGACTTAAGAACTTTAGGAGCTCCTGTTGAAGAAACAAAGCTTGCTGATTCTGCAGAAACTTTTATTCGCATGTGGATCAGAAACTATGATCGAAGAGGTGCTCTTTCTGATCGTCAATACACAAGATATATGGGCGCAACAAAAAAGAGGTATGACGAGCCTTTACCTCCCCCAGATTATGACCATCACTTAAAAGGACTTTATAAAACATGTATGAAGGACAAAGAAAGTGGAAGTAAATCATGTGACAGTATAGCAGACTGGAATAGTTTAGTTGTTAAATCTAAAAGTGACCAACAAAAATGTCCTGATTTGAAACAACATGTTGCTTATAAAGATGATACTCTCTTTTGTAGATACACAACGCCAAGAACCATTTCTTCTGAAGATTGTCAAAAAACGACAATGCAAAATTTAAAAGGTAGTATTGATTCTTTAGATGGTTGGTGTTCTTGGAGTTTTCTTCATACAAGCAAACCACATATGCATGTAAGACGACTCAAGGAAAATACATGCCCAAGCCTCTATAAGCTTATACCACCTAATGTACATA
>CALGNA010000008.1 GCA_937958795.1 uncultured Bdellovibrionales bacterium
TTGTTGATATGAGACCTCTTATTTTGGCAGTTCTGAAAGCTTCTCTTGTCAGAGTTGGTGAGGTTTGTTAACTCAAGAGTCTAAACAAATTTAAAGGTGGTGATTTTTTGGCTTTTGTTAAGATCCGAGAAGGTGAAGCATTTGAAGCTGCTTTTCGACGATTTAAAAAGTCTTGCGAGAAGGCAGGCATACTCTCTGAAGTAAAAAAGAGAGAGCATTATGAAAAACCTAGTATTCGTCGCAAAAAGAAGTCTATTGCAGCTCGCAAGCGACTTCTTAAGAAGCTCAAGAAAATTGAGTCATTCCGATAATTTAGGAATTTATTAAACTCGATTATATTTTTTTAAAGCTCCTAATTGTTTGGGAGCTTTTTTAGTTTTAGGCTTATTTAAGTTTATATTTTGAAGCGTATTGGTTTTATATCATACAAGGGATGAGAGATGGGATTAAGAGAAAATTTACTAGAAGATTTAAAAGATGCGATGAGAGCCAAAGATAAGGTTCGTTTAGAAACGCTTAGATTTTTTAATGCCCAAATTAAGAAATTTGAAATTGATTCTCGACCAAAAGAGATTACAGAAGAAGATGTCATCAGTATTTTAAAAAAACAGGTTAAGCAGAGAAAAGACTCTATTGCTCAATTTAAAGAAGCACAGAGAGATGACCTTGTGCAAAATGAGCAAGCTCAGATGGATATACTTGAGACATATTTGCCTGAGCAAATGTCTGATGATCAGGTTAAAACAGTGATTGAGTCTGTTTTAAAAGAGACAGGAGCTACATCTATGAAAGATATGGGTAAAGTTATGAAGCCCATACTTGATAAATTAGCAGGAAAAGCTGATAATGGATTGGTGAGCAAGCTCGTTCGATCTATGTTGTCTTAGATCTCATCTAGATTTTTTTTATATGACCCAAGCTTCTAACCTACAAAGGCAGTTTATTTGGCTTTTTCTTCGGAATTTTTAGACCGAGTTTTAGACTCTATTGATTTGGTCGAATTCATTTCTCAGTATACTCAAATAAAAAATAAAGGCCGTTCTGTTATGGCTTTATGTCCTTTTCCAGATCATAAGGAAAAGACGCCTAGCTTTTCTATATCTCCGGAAAAGCAACTCTATCATTGTTTTGGTTGTGGTAAATCAGGGAATGCTTATAGGTTTTTGATGGATTTTCATGGGTACCTCTTCCCAGAAGCTGTTAGATGGTGCGCTAATAAGTCAGGTATAGAGGTTCCTGAAGATGAGACTTTTGTTTCTAAAAGCTATCAACAGAAGCAAAATAAGAAGAAGAAACTTTTTTCTGTTCAAAAAAAATCTAGTCTATTTATGGAACAATTTTTAGAGACTCAAATAGATAAAAACTTAGATTTAAAAAAGTATATTGAGAGCAGGCAGTTTTCAGCAGAAGTTTTAAAGACATTTCATGTAGGGCATTTGCCAGACAAGTGGGATAGTTTGGTTAATTGGGCTCATCAGAATAAAATCCCTTTGGATCAACTTATAGATTTAGGTTTAGTCAAAGAAAGTTCAAAACATAAGGGGCGTTTTTTTGATGTTTTAAGAAACCGTCTTATTTTCCCTATTCATGATATTAGCGGAGAGGTGATAGGTTTTGGCGGTAGAAAGTTAAAGCCAGAGCAAGAGCCAAAGTATTTAAATAGTCCTGAGACGCTTTTGTTTTCAAAAAGAAAAAACCTATTTGGTCTTTATCAAGCAGCTCCTTATATGCGTTCCCGTAGATCCGTACTGCTTGTTGAAGGTTATACTGATGTTATCTCACTTTATCAGAATGGCATTAAAAATGTTCTTGGTGTTTTGGGTACAGCAGTAACAGAAGATCACGGTAAGCTCTTAAAAAGATTTGTAGATAAAATTTTAGTTCTTTTTGACGGAGATACAGCTGGTTTACGAGCAAGTATTAAGAGTTTAGAGGCCCTATTGCCATTTGGTTTTAATCTCCAGGGGATTTTATTGCCCGAGGGTGAGGATCCGGATTCTCTCTGCTTAAAGCTGGGAGCAAAAGATTTTTCAGCTTACTTAAAAGATAATCAAAAAGATTTGCTGTCACTATTGATGGGCCATGATCTGATAAGTTTTAAAGGTGAACCTCAGGAAAAAAGCAATTTAGGTGAAAAATGGCTGAACTGGGTTTCTTTAATTCCGTCAAAGTCAGTTCGGGAGCTTTATTTTGACCAAATTTCCCATATGCTTAGAGTTGAAAAACCCTGGGTAAAGCAGCTTTTTCATGATGTTTTACAAAAAAAGAAAGAATTAAGTTTAAAAACAGCAAATTATAAAAATAAAGAAGCTCAGAAGGGACAGTCAGCCAAGCCAGATGCTAAGACGCGATTGGCTAAAAACCAACAAGTTGAAAAACTTTCAGCTGGGAATCCCTTAGGAGAAAAGGCTTCAGACGGAGAGGAGAAAACCCTTTCTGAGGACCATAAGTTTAAATTGCCAGAAAAGCTCAAGTTAATTGAGCGAAATCTTTTGTTTTTTGCTTTGTTAGACCCTGTAGCTTTTATGGAAGAGACCAAGTCACGAGATTGGAATAAAGAGCAAATGGCTCCTCAATTAGGGCACTTTTTTGATTCTTTGGTTAAAATACCTACTATACATAAAAAAGCGCAGTTTTTATCTCGATTACATGGTAGGTTTGAACCTACTTATTACCTGGATCAGGTGATGCGTAAGCCTTGGTCGGATTTAACAGATGAGGAAATTATCGAAGGGGTTCATGGTTGTTTAAGCCAATTGGACCAAAAAAAGAAGAAAGAAGCCCTCTCTTTGATAAAACAGAAACTTGGACACGGTGAGGCAGGGTTAGATAAGGTTGTGCAAATCATTCAAGGTAAGGAAAGCTAAATAAAGAGTCTTGACAAAGTTCTCTATTATTTAAGAAAAATAGTTATTTAGATAAGGAATTATAAATATGGCCGGAGCCAAATCAACTTCAAAAATGACGTCATTAGAAGAGCAAAAGAAGCTTGTTCTCGTTGAGATTAAGCGTTTTGTAAAATTGGCAAAAGACCAAGGTCGTCTGACAATTGAAGAAATCGATGAAATACTAGCAACTGAGGTTACAGAAGCTGTAGTGCTTGATGCTTTTATGGCAGCCCTGGAAAAGAAGGGTGTTGAGATAGTAACAACTGAGGTTGGTACAAAAGGTCGCGGTGGTAAAGATGGTGAGTTCTTTTTGTCTGACCCAGCTTCTGATGATGATGACGATGATGCTTCAACTGAAGCCGATACTAAAAACAATGATCCCGTTAGACTTTATTTGCGTAAAATGGGAAGTGTTTCGCTTTTAACTCGTGAAGGTGAAGTAGAAATTGCTAAGCGTATTGAGCAAGGTGAGAGAAAAATTGTTCGCTCTATTTTACTTTGCCCAATGGGGACTGCTGAGATTATTAAACTTGGTGAAAGAGTTTCTGATGGTCGTTTAAAAGTGAAGGCCATCTTTAGGGGGCTTGAAGATGAAGAGACACATTACGAAGAGCAAGAGTATATTGATAAGATTGCAGAGTTATTAGGTGTTGTTAAAAAGTACGAAAAGAAAGCTAGAGTTTATTTTAAAACCATAAAAACAACTCCAAATAGTTCTGATGAATTTAAAGAGGCTTATGAAAAGCTAACTGTGATTAACACGCGTTTGATGGAAGATTTTGAATCTATAAATTTTAATAGAAAAACCATTAATCGGATTGTTATTAAGTTTAAAAATACAGTTCAACGTATGGTTCAACTTAGAAAAAGAATTAGAGACGCCGTTAAGTACACTTACAGTAAAGACTTAGAAACTTTACTATCAGATTTTGCCGAAGGTGAAAAAAGCGATGCTTTTTTAAATAAAATACTAAAAAAATCAGGCCTGAGTTATTTTGAATACAACCAACATGTAAAGAGTGCTGAAGTTTCAGATAAAAGACTTAAGCGTCTTGATACAGACTCTGGAATGACTTTTGAGTGGATAAGAGACACTTACACTGAAATTTGGAAAGGTGAGCGTGAGGCTGATAAGGCGAAGTCTGAGTTGGTCGAAGCCAACCTTCGTTTGGTTGTTTCTATTGCAAAAAAATATACAAACCGTGGGTTACAATTTTTAGACCTGATCCAAGAAGGTAACATTGGCCTTATGAAGGCTGTGGATAAATTTGAATACCGAAGAGGTTTTAAGTTTTCGACTTATGCAACATGGTGGATTCGTCAGGCTATCACAAGAGCAATTGCAGATCAGGCTAGAACCATTCGTATTCCTGTTCATATGATTGAAACGATTAATAAGTTGGTTCGTACATGCAGAAGCTTGGTTCAGGAGCTTGGAAGAGAGCCTATCCCTGAAGAGATTGCTGAAAGAATGGACCTACCAGTTGAAAAAGTACGTAAGGTCTTAAAAATTGCCAAAGAGCCAATTAGTCTCGAAACTCCAGTTGGTGAAGAGGAAGATTCTCATTTGGGTGATTTTATTGAAGACAAAAAGGTGATCAATCCATCTGAAGCGATTGTGAACTTAAACCTTGCGGAGCAAACACGCCGTGTTCTTCAGACCTTAACTTCAAGAGAAGAAAAAGTACTGAGAATGCGATTTGGAATCGGAGAAGAATCTGATCATACTCTTGAAGAGGTAGGTCAAGATTTTAATGTAACAAGAGAAAGAATTAGACAGATCGAGGCAAAAGCATTAAGAAAGTTGAGACATCCAAGTCGATCTGGTAGACTTAGAGCTTTTCTAGATGGTTTAAGTCAGGACCCGAACGCACAGCCAGGTGGTACAGGTACAGACTCTTCATCAGGTGCTACTTCGTAGCGCCACTTTTGGGGGCTTAGCTTAGTTGGTTAAAGCATCCGGCTCATAACCGGAGGATCGGAGGTTCGAGTCCTCCAGCCCCTACCAT
>CALGNA010000009.1 GCA_937958795.1 uncultured Bdellovibrionales bacterium
TAGCAGATTCTGGAACCCTTCCTCTCTTAAAGCTTATGAAAAAAAAACCCTCTCTAACAAAGATTACGAATATGAAGAACTAGAGCCATGGTCTCTTTTAACTGAGGCTTGTTTTCTTGGACTTAGAAAGCTCCAGGAAGGCCTTTGTCTTGCTTCTATCAAAACACTCATCCCTTCTGCGCCTATGCCTCTCCTAGAGAACAAACTCATCAAACTGACTCAAAAAGGTTTTCTCATTTATGATTCTGGATCCTATTTACTATCTCAAGAGGGAATTTTCCTTTCCAACCAGGTCTTTGCAGAATTATGCTTTACAACTGAGGATTTTAACCCAAATTAGTCTTAAATAATGACAATAACCCTAAAAAAAGGTCTTCATAAATTATGAAAAAACCTGGACAAGACAAACCTACTTCTCGCCCAAAAAAACAAACAGCAGCTCATAAAGCTGATGCTCTAAAGTCTGCTGACCTGGACACAGATTCTCAAGAAAATCAGCAAAACTCTGAATCTAATAAAGCTAAAGATATCGACAGTATAGCTCCTCCTTTAAAAGAAGTACCACCTGTTGAAGGCGACCAAACTGACTATAAAAAAGAGGTCCTTTACCTAAAAGCTGAGCTTGATAACCTTCGTAAGAGAAATTCAAAAGAGAAAAGAGAGTGGCTAAAGTTTGGTGCAGAACCTTTTGTCCAAGAAATTTTACCCTTATGGGATATTTTCAAACAAGCGCTCTCGATGAAGGTTAATGACCAAAACTACCAGAGCTTTGTTAAAGGGATTGAAATGACCTTTAAGCATTTTGAAAAAACTTTAGAAAATAGCCAAATTAAAGAGTTTGGACATATTAATGAGACTTACTCTCCTCAGTTACACGAAGCAATTTCTGATGAGGCTTCTAATTCAATTGAAAAAGATCATATTACTAGGGTCCAAAGAACTGGATTTAGATTTCATGAAAAAGTCATAAGACCGGCTCAAGTTATTGTTTCTAAAGGGCCTTCTACTGATGAAAGTACAGAAGATACAACGACAAGCTAAGTTTTTATAAATCTTTGCTAAAGGCTTATTCTTTGCGCCAGTGACGCATATCGCTGGACCTGGTTTATAGCCCCTTGTACTTTATTTCATATTCTCTCTAAGGAATGAATTATGAAACTATTAGCACCTATTCTCTTACTTTTTTTAACTGGTTGTCTTTCTAGCTTACAAACAAGAGATCAATCTTTGTCTGAGCCCCCTCCCGTTGTTAGAGAAGAATTTGGAGTTGCCCTAGAAAAAATTAAATCAGGAAAAGTTCAAGATGGGATCTACCAGCTCGACCAATTATCAGAGCAACAAACACAGCATAAATTATCTGATGATATTCTTTACACACTAGCAAGAGCTTATGAATCTGAAAATAATCCTACTAAGGCGACTCAAACCTATGCAAAGCTTTTAGACAAATTCCCTAAATCTGCACAAATTCCTACCGCTTCCTTACGTTATGGGAAACTTCTTCTTCAAAATGAAAATAAAAAAGCTGCAACTTCTGCTTTTGAAACTGGTTTAGATTCAACATTTTTAACACCAGATATTCAAACCCAATTATTAGAATTGCAAATCCCCCTTTTAGAGGAAGAAGGCTCAAATAATTTTGCTCTTTTCAAAGCCTATTCAAAAGCCAATCAATTAGATAAAGCCAACCAAATCATTCAATCTAAATTAAAACAAAATCAACTTTTAGAAATTGTTAATAATGAGCAGTTTGAAAACATGCACGCACAAACCTATTATAAATTAGGTCAAAACTATGTCATTAAAAATGAGATAGCCAAAGCAAGAACCTGCTACTCTAAAGTTCACGAGCTATCTCCTACTTCATTAATAGGCCAACAGTCTTTATCTTTCTTAGAAGAAGGTCTTACTGAATCTATCGACAGTAGCCTTGCACATTCAATTGCTGTGTTCTTACCACTCTCAGGTAATAAGAAAAAAATTGGCCAACAAGCACTCTTAGGTCTTCAATTAGGACTTGATCTAAATAAAAACCCTCACTCTCCTGTTAAACTTGCTATTGTAGATACACAAAGTGAATCAGAAACACTTGCTGATAAATTTCAAACTGTACTAAGAGAGCAAAAGCCTATGCTCGTTGTTGGAGGTTTATTAAAATCTGAAGCTGAAGAATTATCAAACTTAGCTCAAATGGCTCGAATTGGATTTATATCACTCAATAGCAATGCATCTATTTCTACTCAAAGCCCTCTTAATTTTTCTCATCCCCTTTATTTAGACAAACATTTGTTTTCATTTTTTGAAAGTCTCCTGCCGAACTTAAAAACAAAAAGAATTGCGGCACTCATACCAAGTGATTCCTATGGAACCAAATCACTGGAAAAACTTGAAGCTGTTGCTCAGAGTTTGCGAATTGAATTAGTTAAAGTGGAGACCTACTCTCCAGAAGAAAAAGATTTTGAAGTTGCAGTACAAAAAGTACTTAGCATACATACATCTGAAGGAAGAGAAGATGAATTTAGAAAAAAAGCTTATAAATTAAGAAAAGAAAATAAGTCGAGTCGTAACAAAACTAGAATTACCCCTTCTGAAATTTTGGATCCTATTGTTAATTTTGATGCTATTTTTATTCCAGAAAATTACAAAGTAACAGCCCAATTAGCTTCCTCACTAGATTATTATTATACTTCAAAAAAAATCCCAATACTAGGAACTCATCTTTGGAATCATCCCGATTTTACCAAATGGGGCAACAACTCTGTTGAAGGAGCCTTCTTTTACGATACTATCCCATTTGAACCAATTGCATTTAGAAATTCAGAATTCTTTTTTGCATTCAGACAAGCATTTGAGGAAGACCCAACTTCTTTAGCTGTTCAATCCTTCGATACTGGACGGTGGATGTATAAAACGTTACATAGTCCTGAAGTTGATTCAAAGAGTTTAGCTATTCAAAGTTTACTTAAGCAATCTGACTGCACCTCATGTCTGGCTTCTATCCGATTTAATCCTGAAACAAGAGTTCTAGAAAGAGGCTTAACACTGTTTCAAATTCAGAATAAAACTATTGTAAAGTTCATGGACCTGGACCCTCGTCCATAATCTAGAGCTAAAAGCTAGCTCTTAGTTTATAAACATTTATTATTTTTAGATTTCTCCCGATTTGTTATAACCGGGAGGTCTAAATGAACGAAGATCCTAAAACAATTGATATACCCAACCAACTACCTCTTCTTCCTGTTAGAGATATGGTCGTTTTTCCTTATATGATTTTACCACTTTATGTGGGAAGGCAGAGCTCG
>CALGNA010000010.1 GCA_937958795.1 uncultured Bdellovibrionales bacterium
AATTCAGTTCAAAACTTAGACTCGAAACTTTTACTTAAAAATATGCAGTTGTATGTTTTTTATACAATTAATAAAAATTATTTAAACTATAATTGTAACTCCTCATCTTAAGATCTAACAGGATCTATCTTATACGAAAAAAATTGGTATAAATATTGAATAGTAAAGTTTATGAAGTTTTATACAATTATATTCATCTTACTACTATCAAGTATTTGTTTAGCAAATCCACTTCATGGGCTTTACAATATGGATCTCAATCCAAATAATAGGATCGTTAAGTCCTGGACTTTATTCACATGGGATAATATTCAAAATTTAGTAAAAAAGAAGGATTTTGAACAATTACGATCGGAATCAGAAACAAAAGTGGACTCCATATCCACTGAAATAGGAAATGAGCTCTGTTATTTGTATTTATCACAATTAAACAATCAAAATAAAAATAAAAATAACGAAAGTTCATTCTATCATTTATTTAATATTAAGAACTTTAGACTTAAAATTGGTATCCCTGAAGAAAACAACAACATAAATCCAGATCAAATTTCACTTGATCCGATAATTAAACAAAAATATCCAAATTTAAGTCCACAATTCAAACAAAAGGTCTATACGAGAGCTTTAAAAATTATAAGTGGAGGTTTATTAAAAACAATTCAAAACGAACTTGCCATTATCCCAGGAGTTAGATCGCTTGAATATGAACATAACCTACGGGAAGGCTTTGATTATGTTATGGATTTTTATAAGTATCATTTTGAATCTGTCTTTATACAACAACTCGTAAGAAGCCCAGGGTTTTCAACAGAAGCAGAATCATGTTTTGATTTCTACTTAAAAACAGACTCTTCTGGAAATTATACCCAAGAAAGCTTAGAAAAATTCACCTCTGAAATAGAATCTTTTAAAGCTTTTGCTATCATGCTAGATACTACTGGTACCTATATGTCCTCTGCTCCTATTATTGTTGGAGGTGAAGTTGCTGCAATTCTAACAATTAGTAAGGCTTTCACTAAAATTCAGTCTATTATAAGAGTCCTAAAATCATTAAAATTTAGTTCAATTTATGTTGGCACAACGAACCTTCTCTCCATCACTCAATCACTTAGCCTCTCTTCTGGCTTAACTGCTTTTTTCTATGGCGCATCAAGAGTAGAAAAAATATCTGACCACGTCAAAAGAAGAGCCCACGAAAATACTTATGGACTATCGCCTTATCGGATGAACTTACTTCAATATGGTCTTGATTTTACGCTACAAAGAATAGCAACTGATGTGGATGAAATCTATAAGCAATATGAGTATAGCAAAGACCTTGGATACTCTGGTTGCCTCTCACTTTCATTGGGTTTAGTCGTCTTAGAGAAAGCTAAAAATATTGATAGCCTTGATGAATTAAACATTGCAACTGATATTTTTAAAATTGATCCAGATGGCTTATTAAGCTCAGAATTTGAATGTTCAAAGGATCAATTCGTTGAACTTTTAGAGACTTTAAATTTAAAATTTAATAAAACCAATGGAGATTACGATTTAGCACAGCAGGCAAAAAATTTAATACTTGATACTTACAAAAATTTGATTCTTGATAACACAGATCTAGAAGAGCAAATCATGACATATAGAACTTTGTCACTTAGTGACAGAGAAGAGTATCTAAACCACTTAGTAAGCAACAATTTGCTTGATATAAATTTTGAAACAGCAAAAAACTTATTAGCAATATTTAATCATTTTGAAGATATACTAGGTGCAACTGAAATACTTACCCAGGCATGCCCTAGGGTCAGCAATTGTCATATTAATGACTTTGCAACTGACACTTTTCGCTATTGATATTATGTCAGCTCTATATCATTTTGTTCTTAGTTTAAAACTGGTGGCATTAAATTTGCAATACTTTGAAAAAGGGAAAAATATGAAATTATTTAATCTATTAATAGCACTATTATCTATATTTTATTTTCAGCAATCTTTTGCTGCTGGAAGAAATGAAATAACTTCTGATACTATTCAGACGGACTCTACAAATGATGAACTTACTGAATTTCAATCTATTACAGATGAATTAGATAAACTTATTAATACCCAACTCTTACCTAAACTTGAATTGCTTTCGGCAATTGAAATAAATGATATTTATTCAAAGTGCACAGAAGCCTCACGAATAGACTCTGATAGTAGTTGCCTAGAAACTGCTATGACCATTGGATCTGCCAAATTCATGGGTGCTATGGGTATGATAAGACAAACCACAAAAACATTTTTGGTTTCATTAGATTATAATGAATTTTTAAAATCTCATTTAAAACCTGATTTTGCAAACAACCCAAATCACATAGATGATGTCATTGCAGGTTTATCGACAGACTTCACTAATCTCTCCACACAAAACCTTGAACACTTGGAAGATTTAGTAAAAACTGCTCATCTTTTCAAAGGAGCCATACAAGAAATAGACGACAATATCAGTCATGTTGTTCATGGCTTATCTTTAGACTCTGGCTCTGGAAAAATAAACTTTGAACTTTTATTAGATCAAACCAAAGCAGCCAAACCCAATGATGTCATGCTTCATCTTGGGTTCACGGATAATGGCGGTTTTGGAATAACCAACACTTCACCCATAGCTGGCACAACAAGTCGCATATCAAATTCTCCATTTACGACAAGCCCAAGTGATGACCTTGTAATGAATCCTATTAAAAGAATTACAAATAAGAACACGGCCTATGCAGCTTTTAAAGATGGATCTGATAAGGCATATATGAAAGTATCTGACGTTACAGAAGCTATTGTAACCGAGCTCACTTCTAAACTCGACACTCAACTGACTCACTTAAGTAAGGGCGCTCCACAGTTAGCAGATCTTGTTAAGAAATTCGTTGTTGATACCTTAAATGGTGGCTACGCTTTAAGAAGCAGCAACCTAATCGGCAGAAGTGGGATATTTATTACTCTACAAAACTTAGATGAAACTTATGCTAAAGCACACGAAGAACTAGAAGCTGCCTGGAAAAATTTTAGTAGAGAACTTGCCACTGATGTATCAACAAGCACACCGGATCACATTAGTGAGCAAGCCGAAATACTAGCTCAAAGCAAAAGAAATTATCAAAGGACCCTAGATAACTACAGATCAACCTGCCAAGAACTTTCAGGTGAATACAAAAAATCATTACAAATTCTTCAAGAATTCAGCTCCCCACACTATAACGGCAACAAAAACCTAATCACGGCTGAACTTGAAGGACTCACCAAACAACAAAAAAACCAACTAAGTGATGACCCTTGGTTTAGTGTTGAACAAACAAAAAACAACCAAAACACCGCTACAACAACCCCTGCTAAGCCTATTACTATAAAGCAAAATACAACATCAGGCCCCGTAGAAATCATCTATACCGGACCTCAAAACAAGGTATCAACAAATTTTGATAAAGCGGTTAGATCACAAAGCTATGCTCGTGCAGGCTTAGCCGTTATCGCTATTGGAGCAACTGGTTACGTTGTATGGGATCAGTATTTAAAAGAAAAAGACCTTACAATTGAAGATATTCAAAGATGGGGCATTAATATCTGGAACTCCATTACGCAAATTATGCCAGATATTAATATCCAAATTGATTATGAGAGCTTTATAGAACCCGGCATTAACTATGTAGAAGAAATAGTTCCAGTCCAAGATGGTGTTCAGTATTTAAACGAAAACAGAAAATCACTTTGGGAAAAAGCGAAAGGGTTCTTTAATAAATAAGCCAATCAAACCTCACGTCCAATAAAACAAATCAAAATTAAGCTGAAAAACCTCATTATGTTCTTCAGCTTCAATCACTTCTTTTTCCGCATCTTTTAAAAATTTTAAAAACTGACTTTGAATTAAACTGTAAGTGCTTTTATTACCAGAAAACGTCACACAAATACTTTTATGCTTATCTGATGACAAAGTCATAAGCTTAGATTGTGATAGATTTTTTAGTGTAACTTGATGAGGCAAACAGATAGGACTCTCTTTAGGGAGATGATAGTTTTGCTTTAAAACCTCAATACCATCTGTTTTATGAATTATAAATCCAAAATCTTGAAGCTTTTTAACATAAAACTCTAGTTTTTCTTTTTCTAAAAAAAGCTTAGCTGCCATAAGAACTGGTTTCTTACGATATTCTTTGATCTGTAGAAGCACATGAATGATTTTAAAGTAGGGATCAGAATAGTATTCCATAAAATAATCTTCTGCTTGATCAGGCACGTGAACCTTAAGGTGGTTCTCTGTTTTTAAAACTTCCTTTCTAATCTTTGCAAGCTGCTCTTTTAATTCTTTACGTCGGTTTGAACTACCAGATCTAAAGTAAGACAAACTGATGTTCAAATACTCGGCTTCCGGATTTTTAATTTCAAGCAAATGAATAAGATCATACATCTGATCTTCAGTGAGATGATTTTTTTCACTTAATACACTGGAGAAAAATGACCCATGCATTCCACATTGCTCAGCGATCCTTACAAGACCGCCGTATTCTTTTTTAACTTCAGGAGACCTTAAGTAATCTTTTAAATTTTTTCTATAATCTATATATTTAAAAATAGAGACCTACTCTTCTTAGCATTTAGGAGCTGTATACTCATCAGTCTAAGACCTTTAGCCACATAACTTGAAACCCTGACTGCAGATACTCAACTTTTTTAGTAATACCAGACTTTAAAACCAAGATTCCTGTCACTAATATCTCTTTTGATTCAAAAGGATAAAAATGAATAAATTCACCTTCGGTGGGCTTTTCTTCTAACTGATCAAGGTTTAAAACTTTTTGTTGCGGTTTTAAAACAAACAACTGAGATGCATATTGAGTTTCAATTTCAGCCAGACGAGTCCAAGAAGTTGGCTCAATCGTTCCAACAACTTCTCTCTTAGGACGACTCATTGAAACAGGAACACCAGAAGGAGTAAAACCTTGCTCCACCAGAACAACATCTATCTTATCTCTAAAGTAGCCATAAAATTCTACAAATAATTTATTATCTTTAAGCTCAAGTAGATTATAAATATCTGAATCCTTAAAGGAATCAAACTTCATAAAACTTCCTACTTGCAAAAGACCATTTTCAAAAAACGGCCAAGTTAAAACTTTTTCTAATGCTATTGCATATCCATCTAGCTGATCTAAATTAACATTGTAAAATTTGGATACATAAGTCGCATTTGTTACAGTTGCGGCTCCATGAAGCTCTCTACCTACTTTCTCTTTTAATCCAAACGTATTTCCGACTTCATGAATTAATAGTGCCTTTAAAAAAATATTATTATTTCTTTTCCATAGCTCTAAGTACTTAGCTTCGCCATCATTTTTAAAATATATAAACCCTCTGCCTTTTAAGTTTTCATAATCATAACCAGTACGCACAGTTGTGGATTTGCTATAGGTCTCAATAATATGGATGTAATATTCTTTTTGAACAGGCTCTAAATAATCAAACTGAAACACTACTTGAGTGCTTGAAGTACAAGCCTCTTGTTTATAAGTATTATTTCCTAATCTAAGAGGATCTCCATCTAGCTTACTCACCAACCCCTTTGGCGCTGAAACTCTAAGTCTAAATTGACCATCCCAATACTCAAAGGCCTCTTGAATAAGCTCAGCAAGACGAGCTTCTTGAACAGGAAAATCTCCACTTTTTAAAATACAAAACAAAACCTCTTCACCACCCAAAAACCAAGGATTCCGACTCGAGGCTCCTAACTTCTTAGGTCCAGGCCACGGTGGTGGCACTTCCATTCCAGGTGCAGGGTTTGCAAAGCCTGGCGCATCCACTCCGCTGCTCTCCCAGCCATGTGGGTTTTCAAACAAACTCGTCTCACCATGCTCTTCTGTAGATACTCTCTGTGGCAATCCTGCCTCTGGACCCCCGCCCCCAGAAACATCAGCACTACCTCCAGAATTTATTTGGTTTGTAAGGGTACTTTTATCACATGATGACAGCAGCAATAGACTGATCATTATTAAGCTGACAAAAACTCTAATTTTATCTTTAGAAAAATCTCTCATACCACCTTATATTGTTACTTTCACAAAGAAGAAAAGGCATAAAGATGCTTTTTGAATCTTTGCGTCACAGATTTTTTAAATTTTTATCATAAAATTTTTTATTTATAAGTACTTAAAATCAATCAATATTGTTCATATTTAATAAATATTTTTTAATTTATTTTTTAATTTTAATTATTATTTATTATATTTTTTCAACTGAAATTTATAAACCTATCGCAAGCAAACAACAAAAACTTTAAAGGAGTTTATAATGAAAAAAACAACTATGCTTGCAACCTTAGCTGCCCTTTTGATCTCTGTAACTTGCGGATCTGTTCTCGCACAAACGCCAAATAATGTTGAAATTGCTAACTGTGGTGAATACAAATTTGGTGTCTCTACTTTTTTAGCTCGTATGATCGACAGAGAAACTCACAAAGAAATTTACTATGACTCAAGGACCTACTTTATATCGCACTTTAATGGCTTTACTCCAATAAAAGTAACTGAAACTGAAAGCACTGAAAGAAAATGGGTAGGCGAAATCAACTCTGGCGAAGAGGACGCTACAATCATAAGAATCACAAATTACAGCCCCAGTGACCAAAACAACAGCGTGATCCTTGAATATTTATATGCTGATGGATCAGAAAAATCAGTTCGCTGTATAAAAGGACACAGCTTACCTGTCCCACAAATACTTGTGTCAGGTTTTAACTAAAAAATTGCTATCCGATCCGATTTAATACATTAGCCTTATAAAAAAAGCCTGCATGAGCAGGCTTTTTTATTTAAACTTTT
>CALGNA010000011.1 GCA_937958795.1 uncultured Bdellovibrionales bacterium
CACTGTGTTATCTTCAGTAACGTAGGTATACTCTAATATTGCAAGTACTGGCTCTTGAGGGTTTTTAATCACTAAATCACCTCCTACAATTTTCACATCAACTGAGTCACTATTTCGCAAATAAAAACTGTCATGGACTCCTGATACTGTGATTAACAAACTGCTTTCACTCGTTTCACATATTGCTACAACATCCTCATTTATCCTATCATGAATATCTGCTCCAATATCTCGTGCCAAACCTAACTGACCTAAAGTTAAAATCAAAACACTTACTACCGCTCTTTTAAATAAATTCATTTTATATCTCCTTTTATAAATTCATTAGCTCTTGAATCTGTTTTATAAGTTTTGTGAAGACATATCTATAAATATATAATTATAAATTAACAACTTATGAATTAATTATTCATAAAATAAGTGAATGTTTAATTATTATAATGGCTTACAAAGAGACAAAAAACTTAAGTCCAAGGGAAAAGATCAAAATTTAGCTGGTAAATATCTTCATTTTTGCTGTTTTTAGTAACTAAACTTTCTGTTTTTTTTAAAAAATCTAAAAAACCGGCTTGAATTGCATTAAAAAGATCCTCATCTCCAGAGAATGTCACAGAGACAGATTCTTTTCTATGATCATTAAGGTCATTTAATTTAGAGAGACTCAGTGACTTCATAGAAAACTGATGAGGCTTACAAATAAACGAAGACTTTGGAAGATGATAGTTCTTCTTTAAAACTTTATAATAGCCTTTTTTTTTAACTATAAACCCAAACTCGACAAGCTTTTGAACATAAAAGTACAAAGTATCTTCAGATAACTTTAAAGCTTTACCAATTTTCTCAGGATTTCTACTAAAGTGAGGCAACTGAATTATGGAGTGAATAATTTTATAATAAGGATCTGAATAATACTCTATAAAGATCATATCTTCAGTATCTGCTTTTTTAGCCAAAAGCTTATCTTCAACTTTATTAAGACCTCTTCTAATAAAGTTTAATTTCTCTTTTAAAAGCTTTCTTCGACTCTGACTAACAGACCTTGTGTACTCTAAACACAGCACTAAAAACTCTTCTTCCTCATTCTCTATCCCCAAAACACTGCAAAGCTCATAAAGCTGATCCTGATTGAGGTGGATTCTTTCATTAAGTGCTCCTGACAAATATGGCCCATGCATACCGCAAGCTTCTGCAACTTTTACCACTCCACCTACCCTAGTCTTTACTTCTGGTCTTTTAATATAGTCTTTTAAGTTCTTGCGATAATCTAAGTATTTAAACGTCATACAAAAGCCTTATTAATATTTTGTGATCAAAATATTAATTATTCATTCTTTTAATTTATTAGCAAGTCACAGCAGATAGGACTTAGACCCTCTCATCATTAGAACTATACAAATCTAATATGAATGATCAAAATATATACCTAACTAAACTTGAAGAAATAATGACTAAGCTTTCAAAATTAAAGTTTACACAAACATGCCCTGCAGACGATTTATTTATCGCCCTCAAAGAGGTGTTAGCTTTAGAAATTAGTTCAAATACTCATATTCTTGAATCATTATTATTTGTTGATAACTTATATTTAGATGAAGGATTTCTTCTGGATATTGAGGTCATGGAAAAACTACTCAACAATTTAAATGAAATTATCACCAACCCACCTTTACTATTTACTTTTTTAAACACAGAACTTACGGAAGTATATAGAAAAGGCATTGATAATGTTTGCACTGATAAACTTGAAATTATTTCTGATTTATCTGAGAGAAAAAATAGCTATTTAAAGCATTAGATTGTTATCCAAAGTAAAATTACAGAACTTAGTAGCTTAACGACTTCAATACTTATGCAAAATACATTTAATTATTAATGTTTAGATCTAGAATACAAATTAGCACTTACAGACGCTGGTTTAGGCGAAATGTGCCCTAACAATGGGACTCAGCTTCAATAATTGGTCATTTTTAGAACTCGTAGCTAGACTTAGCAATGCGAATAAAAATGCAATGTGAAACCTTTACTGCGACCTTAACTATTTGTAACTTTTTATAATGACTTAACCTTAAAGGTGGACTCTACTATTGAATCCCACTCTAACTTTACAAGCTCTAAATATGTATTGACCCATTTTTCAACAGGTACACTAAAGTCCTCTAAACCAATAGTAGGAACAGGGGTCTCTTTACTACTGACATTCACACCAATGTGGATCATGCCAGAAGTTGGACTTTGAGTCGCAATACCTACATTTAGTTTTTTCTTATTAAAGTACCAATCATCACCTTTTCGTACCCAAAGGTCTTCTTTTAAACGATCAGGTTTTAAAAAAGGCACTAAACTCTCATACAGACAAAAAACCATGACTCGCTGAAAAGCAGTCATTGTTATAACATTTTGATGAAAACATTCGACAATAAAATGAACCATTTGAGTTGAATAGATCCAATCTTTATTTTTAACATCTTCCATATCAATCATATGATCTAAACCAACACTAGCCTCACCTACCCAAGCAACTAAGGCGTCACCTAATAGGCTGGTATTTTCATAGATCCACAAGGGCTTTAGTTGCTCACCAGTATAAACTTCATTTATTTTTAAAAATTGAACTCTCATATCTCTTATATGATTTGAATGGCTACTATTGTCAATTTAGCTCTGTGTCTGCGCCCTATCAAACCTCATGCAAGACTCACATACTCTACATGGCTTATCCTGAGAGTCATAGCAGGACCATAAAAGATTCATTGGCACTTTAAGCTCAACTGCTTTTTGATAGATCTCATTTTTATTTAAATGAACCGTAGGACTCTCAACTTGAACCTGATTAGATGTTGAATACTTTAAACTAAGATTAGTTTGGTCCATAAACTCAATACTGTTATCTGGAAAAGTCTGAGCTTCCTCTTTATTAAAACCTAAAATAATAACCTTGATATTATCAGCTTCAGCAAAACTTGCAGCTATACTTATAAAGAGGCCATTTCTGTTTGGCACCCAAACATTCTTTGCAGACTCTTGGCAGTCTTCAATGGAATCTAAGTGCTCAGGACCAACCAATGAACCCGCCTTCGTATTAAGGCTCGATTCAGAGATATTCCCTAACCAGCCTAGATCCACTTCATGCCATTTTAAATTATTAAGCTTAGCTATTTTTTCTGAGAACTCTCTTTCTTTAATTAAAGATCTTTGACCGTAATTTATAAATAAAACCTGGCAATCATAGCCTTTATCCATGGCCATATACAAAGATGTTGTTGAGTCCAATCCGCTGCTAAGGAGAATAATGGCTTTTTTTGTAATATCTTTAGGCTGATTCATAACTTAAATAGCTGTCTCTTCTGCTAATCTAATTTTTTGAACCATAAACTGAATCGACTTGCTTCCGTTAAAGTGATTCCACTCTGTCTTTACTAAAAGCTCAACAGGCTTATCCATCCACCCTATCACTTCATTGATTTTTTTCTTTTTAACCTGAAACCATATAGCCTGACGCTTTTCATGCGTCTCATAATCCATTAGCTCTAATTTTAAATGCTTTTCTTTTAAAACCTTAACTCCGCTAAGCTTACACTTCTTAATTTTTAAGATTGGCTTTTCAAAACCCATCCCAAAAGGCTCTAACAAATCAAGCTCATCCATAAACTGAGTGTTCACCTGATGAACATCAGCCTCTAGATCAAAAAAAGATTCTTTTATATGATTGTAATTGAGTTGAATAAAAGCATCTTGCAGCTGATTCAAGAAAAGATCCGAATTTTCTTCTTTCAATGCAAAACCCGCTGCTTGCACATGACCACCAAACTGACCCAAAGAAGGAGATGCCTCCATAAGTTCTACTAGAGATATTTTTTTTGAAGGGCTTCTTGCACTCCCCGTGATTTTACCATCTTTAGAGATTTTACCAGCAAAACAAGCTCGACCTGTTGCTTCCATAACATTTTGGGCAATGAGACCCACAACACCTTTGTGAAAACTTTTTGAAGTTACATAAACCACATCTGGGTAGTCTTCTCCCCACTTTTCTTCGACAGAAAAAAGAGCCTCTTGGACTCCTTGATCTTGAATGTCTCGTCTTTTTTGCTGCATCTCTAAAGTTGTTGTGACAGCACGTCTAATATCGTCTTTGTCCGTAAACTGAAAAGCCTTAGCTAAACTCAACTCTTCTTCCATCCGACTAACTGCATTTAATTTAGGACTAAACCTGATGGCAACATCAATGGATTTCAATTTACCTGTCATATTAAGGCTTGTTTTTAAAAAACTTAAATAAAGTCTCTTTGTATTCTCAAGAGCTTTAAGACCATGCTTTACCAAAACTCTGTTATCACCAACTAAGGGCACTAAGTCTGTAATCGTTGCAAGACAAACTAAGTCCAATAAATTTTTAATTTGAGGATAAGGATCTTGTTCAATCCCTTTTGCCTGCAGATTAGTTCGTAGCTGTTTTCTCAAGGCCATAATCAAATAAAAAGCTACACCTGTTCCACACAACTGAGTTAGCCCTGAGCTATCTTCTTTTTTATGAGGATTTAATATAGCTATTGCAGGAGGTAAGATTTCTTTAGGTTGATGATGATCTGTTATAAGAACATCTACGCCCTCACTCATTAAAACTTTAGTTGAAGCTACATCTGTAATACCAACATCAACAGTGACAACGAGATCAAATTTAATATTAAGCTCATCTTCTTTTCTACGAACTATACTGTCTTTAAACCCATACCCATCTGCAAGCCGCAAAGGCTGAGCTTGATGAACATCAGACCAACCCATCTCTAATAAAGCTTCCTTAAGCATTAATGATCCAGGTGTACCGTCTAAATCATAATCACCATAAATTAATACTTTTTGGTTTTTATCTTTAGCCTCAAGAAGTCTTTCAACTGCTACTTCCATCTGATCAATAGAGTATGGGTCTTTTAAAGAAGATAAGGAGCATTTAAGAAAAGCCTCAAGCTTCTCTTCAGTATCAATGCCCTTATTTAGAATAAATTCTTCTATTAAGGGGTGATAGGCATACTTAAAAAATGGTTTTTTAGTTTTAGAAACACCTGCAATGGGCTTTTTTGGCTGATTGGCTGTCTTGTGACTGCCGTTTTGTCTTAAAACCCATTGCTGTATGATCATATATTTATGCAGTTCTCTTTTCTGCAAACATATTCGAAACCTTGTCTGTTAAAATCACAATAGGTGATGCAACAAAAATAGAAGAGTATGTACCAATGACAATACCAATACCTAAAGTAAAGGCAAAATCTTCAATAACTCCACCAGCTAAAAGATAAAGGGCTAGTACTGCTAAAAGTGTTGTAACAGAAGTTAAAATCGTACGACTTAAAACATCATTAATAGATCTGTTAATCACAAGATCTAATGGCGCTTTTTTATAAAGCCCTAAGTTTTCCCGTATCCTATCAAAATTTACAATCGTATCATTTAAGGAGTACCCGATAATGGTCAAAATAGCTGCCATTGTTTGAACATTCACCTCTCTTCCAAAAAGTGCAAAAATACCTAAAGTGATAATCGCATCATGGAATAAACATAACACTGCACTTGGAGCAAATTTGTAATCAAAACGAAGAGCGATATAGATAAGGATCATCACCAAACTGTATAAAGCAGCTAATAAACCTTTTCTCTTAAGCTCTGACCCAATTTGCGGTCCAACCGCATCAACTCGCCTGATATTAGGATTTAAACTTGCAAACGTTTTCCCTAATGCAGAAGTCAGAGACTTAACTGTTTTTTGAAGCAGACTATTTGTCTCCTTATCTGTTTTGCCAACAACACTCTCCATACGGATTAAAAACTCCCTCTCAGTCCCATAGCTCTGAACACTAGAATTTTTAAATCCATTATCTTGTGTAAACTTTCTAATTTCGGCAACAGGAACTTCCTTATCAAACTGAACCTGAACTTCAGTTCCGCCAGCAAAATCAATTCCGTACCTAAAGCCTTTGGCGCCAATAATTAATAGAGACACAATCACTGCAACCACAGAAATGATTCCAAATAATTTAAATTGTCCTAAAAAATCTATGCGACCTTTATCAAAACTTGCCATCTCAAAATCCCCTTTATATTAGGCCTTAATCCAATTTTTATTTGGCTTCATGTTTGTATACAAATCCATAAGTGTTCTCGTTAAGAAAATTGCAGTGAACATGGATGTTACGATTCCACAGATCAAAGTAACAGCAAAACCTTTTACAGGACCTGTTCCAAAAGCAATTAACATAAAACAAACAGCTGCAGTTGTAATATTTGCATCTAAAATTGCAGACAGTGCATGACCAAAACCATCTTTAATAGCTGCTTTCGTACTAACACCTTTTCGTATCTCCTCCCTGACTCGTTCAAAAATAATCACATTGGCATCAACGGCCATACCGACTGTTAACACGATCCCCGCTACACCAGGAAGAGTTAGGGTTGCTCCTAATGAAGCCAGTAATGCTAATAATAAAATAACATTTACTGTTAATGCTATATTCGCAATAACTCCCATATCTCTGTAATAAAGAAGCATAAATAAAAGAACTAACACAGCTCCAACAAGACCTGCTTTTTTACCAGCATTAATAGAATCAGCACCAAGAGTAGGTCCAACTGTTCTTTCCTCTAAAGTCTCAAGCCTTGCCGGTAAAGCACCTGATCTTAATGTTGTAGCAATAAAACGTGCTTCTTCAAAAGTTTCATTATAGTTTTGGCCACTGCCTAAAGTAATACTACCTTGAGCAGAAATTTTAGATTGAATCACTGGGCTCGACTGAACAACTTTATCCAACACAATAGCCATAGGCTTTTTAATATTAGCTCCAGTTAAGTCACCAAATCTTTTCCTACCATTTACACTCATTCTAAACTGAACAACAGGACTCCCAAACTCATCTTGTCCTACAAAAGCATCATCAATGTCTTCACCACCAACAGTTTGGTCGTTTTTAACAAGAACTGGTATTCTACCAGCCTCAAGACTTGTTGCTTGATCCGCCCTCTGAAAAACCAACTCATTACCTGCTGGTAACTTATCTTTTAAATGAAGGTTCATTTGTTTTACATATTCAGTGTAAGTAAGCCCCTTTTCACCACCAAGTGAAAGTTCGTGCTCTTTTTCAGCCTCTGAAATCCACTTTTGAACATCACTTAACTGAGCATCTTCACTCACAATCATAAATTCTAATCGAGCTGTTCTGTTTACAAGCGACTTAGCTTTTGCCGAATCTTCTAACCCAGGCAATTGAACTAAAATTCTATCTGTACCTTGTGTCGAAATCACAGGTTCAGAAACACCGAATTCATCAATTCTGTTACGAATCACTTCAATTGCTTGATCTACCACTTCTTTACTTATTCTATTTTGAACAGTTTCCAAGTATGCCAATTGAAGGGTCGTAGGTGTCTGATTAATAATTTGATAGTAACTACCAAATTGCTTCATAACCTCATCTTTAATTGTTTTCTTGTTACTTTCAGAAAACTCTAAAACCACACTGGCTTTTGGAGTTTCTGTATAATCAACAGAACTTATAACCACGCCTTTTTCTGCTAGATCATCTTTTAGACCCAATCCAGATCGTGTTAACTTTTTCTTAATAACATCCGGGACATCAACTCCCATGACCAATTGAAGGCCACCCTGGATATCAAGTCCGTATGTTAAAGCGTTGCTGTCCCACCATTTAATTTTTGAAAGATCAAAAAAACTTGGTGCTAATACAAACAACGACACTATAACCACTAGCGCATTTATAATAACTCTATTCTTTAGGTTTTGATTCACGATGCTGTCCCCTCTTTAAAACCCGTTGTAATTTGATTCTTTAAAACCTTGATCCGTATTTCGGGAGCAATTTCTAAATCCACAAACCTATCTGTTACTCCTGTCACTGTACCCAAAACACCACCCTGAGTGATAACCTGCTCACCCTTTTTGAGGGCAGCCAAAAAACCCATCTGTTTTTTTTGACGACGCACTTGAGGCATAATGACAAGAAAGTAAAAAATACCAAAGATAAAGATTATTGGCATGAGATTTTCTAGAAGACTAGGTTTTGCCGCAGCGGCATCCTGAGCCCAAGCCATAGGAATCAAAACATCAAGCATGAAACCTCCTATATATAAGGAAAATAGATAAAACGATTCATGAACATCCCTACTTCAGAGGGAAAAATCAAAGCGCTGATTAAGTAACAAATCGCGTTAATGTTGTTTGATAAAATGATTCCCACTCACCGGCCAAAATTGATTGCCGAGCTTTCTTCATTAAATCTTGGTAAAAATAGAGATTATGAAATGTATTTAAATGAAATCCCAGGAGCTCTTCAGTTTTTGCCAAATGTCTCAGGTAACCCCTAGAGTAATTTTGACAGACTTTACATTCGCAGCTCTCATCTAGAGGCCTTTCATCTCGAGCATACTCTGCTCTTTTGATATTTAATCGCCCAGACCATGTAAAAATAGTTCCATTTCGAGCAACCCTAGTTGGAAAAACACAATCAAACATATCAATACCTGCATTCACAGCTCTTAGCAGATCAGATGGAGTCCCAACTCCCATAAGGTATCTTGGCTTATGTTCTGGCATCTGGGGTGCAATACTCGGAAGCATTTTATGCATCTCATCTATTGGCTCACCTACACTAAAACCACCTAAAGCATAACCAGGCAGCTCTTCAAGACCCAAAACCTGCTCCATGTGCTCCATTCTATAGTCATAAGAAAGCCCACCCTGAATGATTCCAAACAAAGCACTCTCAGGTCGTGTTTGTGCAGTGATACACCTTTGAAGCCAGTCTGTGGTTCTTTTCAATGCCCCTCGCATCTCTTCATCCGAACATGGATAAGGAGGACACTCATCAAAAGCCATAATAATATCTGAACCAAGGTTCATTTGGATTTCCATGCTTTTTTCAGGGGTCAGCATATGACTAGAGCCATCAAGATGACTCTTAAACCGAACACCCTCATCTGTGATTTTTCTAAGCTTAGATAGAGAAAAAACTTGGAACCCACCACTATCTGTTAAAATAGGTCGTTTCCAGTTCATAAATTTATGCAAACCACCCATGTCTTTTATAAGGTCATCTCCTGGCCTCAAATAAAGATGGTAGGTATTACCCAAAACAACTTGGGCATCTATTTCTACTAGATCCTCGCTAGACATGGCCTTAACAGTTGCCCTTGTCCCAACAGGCATAAAAACAGGAGTCTGAATTTCTCCATGAAGAGTCTGAAACTTAGCAGCCCTTGCTAGGCCTTGTGTTTTTTCTAGTTCAAAATCAAAAAGTGGTTTTTTCAAATTTTATGACCTCGTTAAAGTTCAAGTATGCCTTAGGTTAAAAATTATAGATTAAGGTTTTTATACCAAACAGATAGGTCTCCATAACTTAAAAATCTAAATTTTTGCTCAACAGCATGAGTATAAGCTGCCTTAACTTGGTCAACTCCACTAAAACTTGCAACCAGTGCAAGCAAGGTAGAGCAAGGCTGATGAAAATTAGTTAGCAAACAATCTACAACTTGGATCTGTTCAGAGCTTTTAATAAATAAATAGGTATCACCCATAAAAAGGTCATCATGTTCATCTAGACTATCTGTAGCCCAGGACTCAACCGCACGCATTGCTGTCGTGCCTAAAGCCCAAACTTTGTTACCTTTTTTTTTGGCTTCCACAATTTTTTCTATTGTTGTTTTTTGTATTTTAACAAACTCGGCGTGCATTTCATGTTTATTTAAATCCTCTACATCTATTGGCTGGAATGTACCCATACCCACATGAAGAGTGACTGGAGCAATTTCTACTTTTTTTTCATTTTTTAAAAAATCAATGTCATCTTGTGCAAAATGTAAACTTGCCGTTGGCGAAGCTAAACTTCCTTTTTCTTTTCCAAAAGGAGTTTGGTACCACTCTAAATCTTTTTCAGAAAAAACAGCTTCTCCACGTTTTTTCCTTTTTGTTTCAATGTACGGAGGGAGAGCCATTCGGCCTGAGGTTTTAAAGTAATCATCAGTTAAAGCCTCTGAGGTTTTAATTTTTTGAGGACGACCTTTTTCTAACAGCTCACATTCAACTCCACCCGCAATCATAAACTTATCGCCAATCTTCATTTTCTTAATTGCAAAAAGGACATCCCATATTGTTCGATCTTCGTTAGGATTTAAAAATAAAATCTCTCTAGCTCCGCCCTCAATCTGTACCTTTCTTTGAGAAACAAGTGTCTCATTAATAACGAGAACATCTCCCTCTTCAAATAAATTAAAAATATCATTAAATTGAATTTCATTTGGCTGAGACCCCTTAGACTTAAAGCCGAGTAAAACTCGTGGATTAGGCTTTGGAGTTAGAGCAATACGGTCTTCTGGTAAAATGTAGTTTAAATCTGAAATATTCACTCAAAAAGCACTACACTACAAAAGACTCCTGGCGCAACAGGAGTCGTGATAAGAATAGATCCAAACCCACTAAATTATTTATATTTTAAGAAAAAAATACAAACTTGTACTTACCCTCCTAGCGGACTCATTTTATTAAGATCACAAGCAGGTGCTTGTCTCGGAGTGGTTCTATGTTCAGGGGCATTTTTTAAGAAGTATCTCATTGCCGGAATGCTATATTTAGCATCTGAATCCAACTCACCTTCACTCATATCTTTTTCCGTACCCATTTCAATTAAAACAGCCCAAATGCCATAAGCCCAGTAAGCCCAATCTATGAAACTACCCTGCATTGTATAGTAATAAGTAGGAAATAGGCCTACTTCATAGGGACCCTCTTCAAAAGCCTCATTTAAAAGTTCCTTAAATAAGGTGGCATCAGGAGTCAGTGCATTTTCTTGAAAACTGTAGGGGTAATGAACTGTATTCCCTTTATTATGCAAGCTAAGAGCTGCCACAATATTGATTTCAGGAATACCTAAACGCTTCTCATATTCGTGATTAAAATCAGGGTCTATAAAATCTCTTAAAAGAGCCGTCGCTCTTAAAGAAAAGGCCTCAGATGAATAGACAGTATCATTGCTCCCACAGGGCCCGGGATAGTTTCTATTAGGATCTACACTGTTAAGGTGACGCTTTGAACCAAAAGTTTCTGGGATTAAGGATGGTATCACAAAGATAGTTCTATTCTCTAAAGGGTCCTCAGCCAAACTACGAGCTAAGCGAATCGACTGTGCAATTGAACCAATTTCATTACCATGATGACCAGAGACAACAAGTTGATGTATGTCACCTGTTCCGATTCGAATCCCCCAAATGGGATCCTCATCTGACTGACCTAAAACAAACAACTCCGTGCTTTCTGTGTGTTGCTCGTATATTTTTGAAAGTGGCAACCAAATGTCTGAATAGTAGTCCTGCCCTAATGCAGAAACTGAAAAACTTAATAACAAAACCATCAAATAGTTAAACTTACTCACAAGAGCCTCCCTTTATTTTTTGAGTCTCTCTCTCAGGAGAGAGCTCCAAAATAAGCCTTAAGTTTTGAACCTGTGTCCCAACCAGGTCATCGTGCCCTTCAAGTTCTTGAAAATGAACTGCATAACTCAAAATGCCGGAGTTAAAACTCATATCAATTAAACCCTGTTGGGATTTGTCTTTCTTTTTTTTAAGTTTATTTATTTTAAAACCCATTCGCTTATAGCTTTTCTCATAAATATCTAAATACAACTGGCTTTCTTTTTCAAAACTTTGATCAGCTTGTTCTGTTATAAAACTTGGAAATGAAATATTATGATCATCACCATTTTTAATAAGAATAACTGTTGAGATTTTATTTGAATTTATAAAATCTACTAAGATTTGATTCTCATGAAGAAGCTTTGACTTTGAATCGTCACAGTAAGTTACAAAATCTTTATTAACATCTGAAAACTCTTCTTCATCTGTACTAAATCTATCCGGATATAATGTAGGTAAAATATAGACTGTTTTACCTCTGATACTATCACTAGCTAAAGTTTGTGCTAAATGAACGGCGACATCTGGCCCTTCTGTATCATTTGGATCAAAGCCACTTAAGACCAATTGGGATACATCACCTGTTCCAATTTTAAGACCATAAATAGGAGTGCCCTGTTCTGACTGACCAAACAGAACTATTTTTGAAGATCTAAAATGTCTTCCTGCAGCTTCATATAAATATTTAACAACATCATTTTCATAATCCTTATCCGGCTTTGCCGATCCAAACGTATTTAAACTGATTAAAAAAATGAATTGAATAACTAGCAAAAACTTTAAAAAAACAGGTTTCATACTCATCCTAAGTTTGAAGCGAACCTCTTTGCCTAGCCCTCGTGGCTAAACCAGAATATAAAACGGATATAGGATAAAACAGACACTCATGACAAGGCATAAGCCACAAATCAACTTATTCGAACATATATCAACCACTGATATTATTGTAAAATTAACAATAACCTGGACATAAAGAGAGGCCACAGTAGGGTACTCATATTCTCTAAAAAGGAAAAGACCATGACTAAAATTCTAAGTGCGTTTTATATATGCTTACTGCTAAGTTTTTCAGCAAATGCTCAGTTAGATTTAAATAAATCAATCCAATTAGATACAATGCATAGGTTTGAAACCGCCGAAGGTGGACAATCTAGAGAGTTTTCTCTTTACCAATTCAACAATGAAGTCTACCTATCTATTGCAGAGTATTTACCAAACAAAACTGATGGGATAGAGCACACATATAAATTATCTCTACCCAATTCTGAACCTAAAATCAGCATTCAAAATGTAGTTAAAATAGAGTTCTTGAAAAACAAGGACCCCAAAAACCTTGCAGACCTTTTGAGCCCTGTGAGCTTAAATATCACCAATAAAGATAGTGTTGTTTTCTCTGCAACTTTAGATATCTCTAATTCAAGCAATGGCCATCTCAGCTTTATCTCTAAATGGGAACGAGCTTATAGAAATAAAACTCCGCTATATACACTTTCTAATTACGATATAAAATACAATAGCACTGATTTACCGCTATCGATTTGCATAAATCAAAACAATGATTCACTCATTCAACTTTTTGATTTTTATTTACAACGTCGTGATTTTATCACATTTGATGTTCATTACTCTGATACGATTTCCAACACCTTAAGATTGGATCATCAATCCCTTAATGAATATGCTATAAATAATGTTTTCTTCGAACACCTAGAAGGCTTGTATATTGAAATCTGTGGAGTTGATTTCGAATAATCCCATGCTTCTATTTCTTAAACTCTTATACTCATTAGATTTATAAGTTTTATAAATCACTCATTTTGATGACTTCACACAGATCAAAATTTATGCTTAAAATACAGCATGAAATATCTTTTATGCTGTATTTTTCTAATAACATCGTGCTGCAGTTATACGCCTAAAAATCCTAGTACTAGCAATCCAAAACCAACTATTTTAAAATTTTCTCAAGATTTTTCTAAAAATAGGCCCATTAAATATTCTAGAAATTATTTTTTAGCTGATAATACAAACGAAGACCATCAAGGCTACAAAATTTTCCTTGAAAGAATCTACAACAATCATTTGGAACAAATTATTTACTCATTTCTACCAACAGATGAATCTATTCATGAAAAAATAAGCTACTTAAAGTTTAATGACAAAAAGAAATCAATAAAAATGACAAAAGAAGAAATCACTCACTTTACTGAACAGCTTTTGAAACAAATGGAGTCAGATCATAAATTAAAAAACTCTCTCTCCGAACAAAACCCAAAATCTAATTTTTTAATAATTTTAGAACTGGAGAACTAAATGCTTCAAAAACTAAAACTCTACACTCCGATAATAGCGCTATTTTCAGTAGCCCTATTATTATCCCTTGCGACTCAATCTACTTTTGCTGCTTTTATGGGATACTCACTTGTTTTATTAGCAACACTCAAACTCATGGATCTTTCTGCTTTTGCTAAAAACTTCCTTAAGTACGACAAAATATCGCAAGCAGTGCCACCCTATAGTTATGTCTATCCTTTTTTAGAGCTTTTTGTTGGACTGATGTTTTTGTCAAAAGGTCTGCCTTTAGTATCTAGCATAATAGCTATTTTAATAGGTCTCTCTGGTGCTATCTCAATTTTTCAATCTGTCTATATAAATAAGAAAATTTTGAATTGTGCTTGCACTGGCGGTAACTCTAAAGTCCCACTTGGAATCGTGAGCATCACAGAAAACCTTATGATGGTTTTCATGGGGTCACTACTGCTTTATGCTCATAGCGTTAGCTAGAAACTAAAAACTAGAGACTAAAAAAATGATGCTTATTTATTACCATGTATAAGAACGACCGTTCATAAATTCATTACTTTGTAACTCTCTCCAATCTCTCATTTCTTGAGTAATTAAATCATGACCTGTAGATCTCTTATAAAATGTCATAAATCGAAAATATCTTTTCTTCATTTCTTGATTTACATACCTAAAGTTTGAAATAGCCTTTTGAGCCATGTTTGCCAACACTTCCTCTAAGCTAGGAAAACGAGATGGGTTGCTTGTGAACTTAAGAATCTTTGGATAGTGATTTGTTACAAAAGAAGTAAGTGGCGCTCCTTTTTCATTTACATATGGGAACTCATATAGAAAATCTAAAAACCATTCGGTATACTCATCCCAATTTTTTGGGTTTATAAATGATGCCGTATTTTGAAAAACAACTGCTCCAGTCCTATCGATAATAATATCAATTTTAAAGTAACGCCCTAAGGTTTTCCAAACAGTATGCTCTCCAAGTTCAATGCTATCTCCAAAGTAATCTTTTATTTTTTGTTTAAAAAAATTGGGGTTAATACGAAACAACTGATTGATATCTTCAGAGTGAATTATTCTCAAATTTACATTGTCTTTCAGCTTAAACAAAGAAAGACCAGCATTGTCTTTTCTTGTATACCCCAAAGCTACCTCCAAAAGACCTCCGCCATAGATGCCATAACCAGCAGTTGCTCTATCACTAAAGTGATACGCTCCCTCAAAGTCTTTTTCTATTGCACCATAAGCTTTGCCATTTAAAAAATAACCTCCATCGCTATGGTATTTGATTAAATTATCTTTTGATACCAAATGAACGTTTTTTCCCTGAAAAACAATTTTTTTTAATTTATGAGCCCTCAAAGTGTTTCCTGCCCTAAAAGCTCTGCCCACTTTCCTGACATCTTTTGCTAAGAGCATGGACTCTACTGCAAACAAACCTAAGTCTAGCCAAGCCATAACACGAGCTCTTTTGGCCTCCTCTAAATTAGATTTGAAATGATTGCCTTCAATATCCATAAGACTTGCATATGAGGAATTTAATAGCTTTCCACTATAAATAAATTCATATATTGATCCTATACCAGAAGCAGCTACACCAACTCCATAAATAGACAGAGTCACCCACAGAGGAGCTATTGGACCCAGCAAAAAACCAGCAGCAATAGTTGTTATAGCAATCACTGTTGTGAAGTTTTGGATTCTCTTTTCTTTGGCCATTTCTTCAGAAACCCAACTACTTACAATATGTTGAGCATAAGGACTTTGTAAATTATCTAAATACTTACCTATTAAAAAACCTAATTCTTGTATTGGGAAATTATCATCTAGTATATCGCTTTGAAATTGATTTAACCTTGATCGAACTTGTTTGATTTTTGAGTCTAACCTTACTCCTAATTCACTTAAACCACCAATATCTCCTGAAGACTTAGGTTCTATTTCTAAAATATTGACTTCTGGCATAGATACCAAAACACCCATTTTAACACCTTCAAGTAAACTAAGAGTCTTCTCATACCAGTTTGGAATCTCTGAGACATCATTTGGCAGTTTAACTCCCAAGTGGCTCAACCCGTTTTGAATATTCTGGTGACATTCTTCACTAATCGCCCCCTCACAGTTGCCAACTATAGTTTGAACCCAGGCATCAAATACACTTTTTGAATGATGAAATAAGGGCCAATTATTACGACCTGCTTTTAGTTTAAAAATTTTGACTTCTATTAAAAAGTACTTCTGACTGACTTCGAGTAAAAGTTGGGACAATTGATCTGTTTTAAACTGAGAATCAGAAAAATAAACGCCCTCTAATTTGTCTAGCTTATCAAGACTATCCCTAATAATTTGTAATGACTCAGACTTTATATGTTGTTTAAAAAGCTGTAAAATATCTTCTGAATTGATCTGATCAAACTCTTCATGATTCTGAACAGAACGCATTGAAACTGTACTTTTTTTTACTGAAGTACATCCGACACACAGAATAGACCAAATTAAAACCAATTTAAACAGCTTCATATAGTCATTGTATTCTATTTAGCACTAAAAATACCTCTATTCTTTAGACAAACCTTACGTTTGTCCAAAATCTACAGACCAATAAATTAAAAAAATAAATTTAATGCAACCACTCTATTGAGATTTCATTTCTCAAAATATAAGTTCGTTTTTAAAACTGAGTGTCTTATGACTCAGTAGACTTGGGTATACGAAGCCTTATTTTTTTGACACTTTTACATGAGTATAAGACAAAAACTTTAGGAGGTTAAAGTGAGCAATCCGTATGATGAACAAAAAGGCTGGACGCCGGAACGTATTGGTTCTCTTAAAGGAAAAACCTATCTTATTACAGGTGCCACAAGTGGTATTGGCCTTGAAGCCACAAAAATACTCCTTTCTAAAGACGCAAAAGTTGTCATGCTAAATCGCAACGCGCAAAAGTCAGCTGATACTATTACTGCCATAAAAAAAGAATTTGGAGAAAATGTAGATTTATCATTTATACAACTCGATCTTGGTGAACAATCTTTTGTCAAAAAAGCAGCAAAAGAAGTTCTGGAGAAGATCACACGCATTGATGCACTGATATGCAATGCAGCTGTCGCACAAGTACCTCGTCGTATGCTCACAGCTGACAAGTTTGAGAGTCAGCTAGGCATCAACCACTATGGTCACTTTACTCTTCAAGCACAACTTTATGCCCTTATAGAAAAGTCGAAAGGTCGAATTGTGAGCGTATCAAGCATGGCATATAATATGGGTATAAAGACCATTAAATTTAACGACATAAACTGGGACAAAGGCTACACTCCCAACAAAGCCTACAGCCAAAGTAAATTAGCACAACTGATGTGTGCCTATGAGCTACAAGACCGGCTCAAAAAAGCAAACAAAACTGCAGTTAAAGTTTACGCCTGCCACCCAGGTGCTTCCAAAACTTCACTGATTAAAACAAGTGGTAGTTTAACAATGAGATTTATTTGGTGGCTTATGACGCTTTCACCACTAGTACAAACTGCCAAACAAGGCTCATATCCAGCACTCATGTGTGCAACTGAAGAAGATCTACACCAGAAAGGTTTTTACGGCCCTACTGGAAAACACTATTTTAATGGTCCCGTAGGAAAGTGCAAACTAGAGCCACATGCTGTAGATAAGGCTGTAACCCAAAAACTATGGAATGTATCGGAAGAACAAACTGGTGTGACCTGGAACCTATAGATAACCTTAAAGGCTTATGAATACTAAGACATAGTATCACAAATGAATGGTGCGCCAGAGAGGACTTGAACCTCCACGCCCTTACGAGCACTGATCCCTCAAACCAGCCTGTCTACCAATTCCAGCACTGGCGCATTTCGACTACCATAACTACGTGCCCACATAGTTTATTGTCAAATCCACCTTGCAGAGTGTTTTGAACTTTTACAGATTGCCCCGCTATGATCGGGTCTGAAAATTTATCGGGGCAAGCAACCAATATGTTAGGGGGTAACATGGATGCATTAAATCTCTTTTTAGAGAAGATGGCTGGTTATATTTGGAGTGAGTACTTGGTGTTCTTATTGCTAGGAACAGGCTTACTCCTAACAATCTCTCTTGGTTTTATACAATTTAGAGGACTAGGACACGCCTTTAAAGTCATTCGTGGTAAATTTGATGAGCCGGGTGCCCCAGGACAGATTACACACTTTCAAGCTCTTACGACCGCCTTATCCGCAACTGTTGGCCTAGGGAACATTGCAGGCGTTGCCATTGCAATTAAAATTGGTGGCCCAGGTGCGACCTTTTGGATGATTGTTACGGGTCTTATTGGGATGGCTACAAAATACGCCGAGTGCACTCTGTCAGTTATGTTCCGAACAATAGATAACGATGGAGCCGTTCATGGTGGTCCTATGTATTATATCCTGAGAGGTCTTGGTAAAAAGTGGAAACCACTAGCTGTGTTTTTCTCCATAGCTACCTTATGTGCCACATTTGGTGCTGCAAATATGTTTCAAACCAACCAAGTTGCTGCTGTTATGAACAACAGTTTTAATATTCCTCCGGCAGTATCTGGGGTTGTTTTGGCTCTACTCACTGCAATCGTTATTCTAGGAGGTATTCAAAGAATCGGAAAAGTGACTGAAAAACTGATCCCTATCATGGGGGGACTCTACCTAATTGGCTCACTGGTCGTTATCTTTTCTCATATGGGAGAAATCCCGGCATTGTTTGGTCAAATTTTTGCCGGTGCCTTTGGAGGAGCAGCTGCAGCAGGTGGCTTTGCCGGTGCAACCTTTAGACAGGTTTTTATTCAAGGCGTGCGTCGAGCCTGCTTTTCCAATGAAGCCGGACTTGGAACAGCACCCATCGCTCATGCTGCTGCTAAAACAAGAGAGCCCGTAAGAGAAGGCATCGTTGCCTTACTTGAGCCCTTCATTGATACAGTTGTAATTTGCACCATGACAGCTCTTGTTATTCTCATTAGTGGCGAGTGGACTTCTGACCTGACTGGAGTTGAACTGACTGCTGCAGCATTTGACTCTGCTATTCCAGGGTTTGGAAAGTACTTTATTCCTATAGCTGTTTTTATGTTTGCATACTCTACTCTTGTGAGCTGGTCTTACTATGGCGAAACCGCCCTAGAGTTTTTAAATGCTAAAAAGTATTTAATCCTCTACAAAATCATTTTTTGTGTCGTAGCATTTTTAGGATCCATCTGGTCTATCGCGCCAGTGTTAAACTTTTCAGATTCAATGCTTGGGCTCATGATTTTTCCAAACCTAATAGCGGTTCTTATTTTGTTCCCCACACTTCATCATGCAACACGAGATTATTTCTCTAGACTAAAAAAAGGCCACTTTAAATAAAGGGGCCTTTTTTAAAAGTTGTAAATTAATCTAAAGCATAATCGACAGTTATAAGAGATGTAACACGATGGTTTCTGTTGGCTCCACCAACTTTACCATCTCGATCTATCCCTGTGTATTCGCCTTGGCGTGCAGCCCTTAAGCCGCCAATAGATGAGCGACTATTTTTAGCAATAATCGAGGCTCTTGTGTATGCATTCTCTGATGCTTTTTTAAGAAGACGTTTTTTAAGTTCAGTGGGATCCATTTCAATAAAATAAAATGGTGGCTTTGCTTCTGCTGGAATATTCTTTTTAGCAACATCAGCACTAAAGCCCTTATAAGTCTTAGATATTAAATCAATTTGGTTGCTGTCTTTGATAAATAGACTTTTCGCGATAGTCCAACCTAAAAATGTGTCTTTATAATTTCCTTTTCCCATATAAACTCGTTTTTCTTCTTTAGTCTGAAAATGAGGACCTGTCGTTATGGAATCAGGCTGAACTCCTAAATCTATTAAATAAGCTGTAGTGTCCAAAATACCTTTGTCTACTGCCTGATAAGCTAAAATTAGATTCATATTTGTTACAGTTACTTTTATTGTCCAATTGGCTCTATCAAGTTCGATATTTTCTTCCGCTACTCCTCTAACTTTTACAACTTGATTCGTTGGAACTGATTTTTTTACGGCACTTGAAATAACTAAGCTGGAAAAAACCAACCCCAAAGCCAAGGCAATACCAAACATCGGTAATGGATACATATTTTGCATAGATTTATTCATATAGTTCTCCTAGTTCCAAATTTATAATTTTTACCATGTATAAAAATTATAAACAAGAATTTGGTATTAGGAGAACTTCGAACATGCTGACATTAGCTTATATACCTATCTTTGTGAAAAAGTAGGTGAACGCTCAATAATTGAAGACTTTAAGACTTCACAAAATCTTCTCTTCTGATTCAAGCCCTGATACATTTCGCTACCACCGTTAGCTAAATAAAAACTTGGCTTCATATAGGGTTCATATATTGTGTAGTGAACACCAGGAGTCACAACTTTAATTAAATACAAAGGCTGTAGTTCAAACAACTCATTTGCACTATCTACAGTTAGTTCAGAAAAAGAATACTTATTGTAAAAATTAGCCCAACTCTCTGGGGCAGTTATTCCATTTTGAACTGCATCTAGTTCTAAATTAGCGATTCCGTATTCATTTGCACTATATTCAAGAGTATCTCTTGTTAAAGAAAACAAGTTTGACTGTCTAATTTGGGGGTTTAAAAACTCCTGTGTTAAAAAGTCCTGAAAATCAGTATTCGAGTTTTCCGCATAGTAAAGTAGGTTTTTGACAGCTACGAGAGATTTCATAGAGTCTGACCCGGCGTTGTAATCAAAAGCTTCAGCTGAAGTCATATTGGTTGTTTTGTATTCCTTTCCTATATAAAAATCCAAAGCTTCAACTCCTACCAAGTTCATGACTGCTTCAAATAAAGGCTTATCTGAATTTAAATTAAATTCATCCATAAGTAGATTTTGTATATCAACAGAAGACAAAAGATCCGTCTCTGTCTCACAGTTAATATTTGGATCCGAATATATTATAAGCTCTTGAGCAAGATTTTTCTTCTCAAGACTAAAAAATCTAATCCCATTTAATATTCTATTATATAAAGTTTGTGCATGTTGTAGAGCAAAAAAACCTGTCGCTACTGTATTTGCTTTTCCATAATTAATATCAATTCTAAATTCTTTAGAAGTTTCTACATTAGAGTTCGTTAAAGCATCTTTAAAGATGATGTGGTCATATGCTGTAGATTCAATCTCTTCTGGAAGAAAACTTTCAGAACAATCATCTATAATCCCATGACGACAAAGATAACTTTTAAAAGCATCTTGTTCTGATAAGTTTGGTACAGCATCAAGCTGTTCTTTGACTTCAGACCCCGCAGGAAATCTTAATAGATCTAAATTTTGAATGCCTAATTTTTCGCGCACTGAAGAATGGCTAATAAGCTGATCTATGTGATCTATACCGCCAAGACCACCATACCAGCCGTCCCACTTACCATACTCGCCTATTAAATGCCTTGATTTGTTGTGTCCACCATGACAACTCGAACAACTTTTACCCTTCACAGTTGGATCGACATTGATCTCAAACTGCATTTCTCCATTTACCACTTTATGTTCTTCTATAAAACAAATCCAATCTAACCCATCATCTGTTCTGATACATCTTTCAACTTTTTCATATCCACAAGACTCTTTATCTTCACAGTGACCAGCAAAAGAATAAGAGTCTCCATTCACTAAATCATAATGCATTAACTTAGGATTTAAATAGTCTCCAAACTGAGGACTACCAAAGCTGGGCTGAAGCTCTTCAACTTCATCTCCACTATGTAAAATAAAATTAAAAACCCTCTTTACATGCTCAGGGAGTTGCTCTGCATAATCATCCCTAGATGAAAAACAACTTTTACCCTTAATAGAACTCCCATCTACTGTTGGATTTATAAATGCTGCACCCTGAGCCAAACCTTGGTTAGATAAAGTCGCCACTGCACACAAAGCATCATAATAGGGCTGACACTCGTTAGATGTTTTTTGGCATAATGACTTTACCTGCTCACTATTAAAATTAGGACTAAATGTAGAAGGCCTTTCTAAAAGCTGACCAGAAGGCGAAACATCATCCAGTGGGCTTAAGCCTGGACCAAACTGACATGATGCTAAAAAAATTAGTTTTAAAAATAATGAAACAGCAAAAATACTTTTATTGCTACTTATCCTATTTAGTGTCTTTCTCGATGCCTTAAACATGTCGTCCCCTTTCAAGAGCGGAATTCTTGTTAGACATTCACTCTCGACTTAGGACCTATTCGGGCGAAAAGCCTTATAGATAAGGATTTTATAGGATATTTAATGGAGTAAATAACTTTTGGTCTAGTACTGTATAAATTTTAATCTTTTAAATTATTATCTTAACTAAATTTATTTAATATGACTTTTAACCAGGTACAGTGTTTCAAAACTGTTACCAAAGTAAAACTTCAAAATGAGCGACTTAAACATACTTAGCTGACTAAACCCTTAAGAATATTAAAGAATATAAGATATATGTTTAGTTAACTTAACAATATTTCAAAAATTGTTCTCAAATAAAAACACTTTCATATAGAAAATTAAAGAAAAAACTCATCAGTTTCAATAAGACTTTTTATAACGGATACTGTATTTGGATTCTAAAAATTATGATTACTTCAAACCCTAAGCTGGCAGTGTAAAACCTCTTTATAATTTAAATGTCTTCTTTTAATATTACGGAGAGATTTTTTAGAAAACGTCTGCTTCAACATATTTGATTCAAAGACACGGACATCTGTAGGTTGAGAATCTCGATATCTAATAATAAGCTTTGTAGCTCGGATATCTGAAACCGGAACACCATAGGATTTTGTATGGCTTTCTGAAATCACTTTTTCAAATGTTAGCAAGTCACTGATGCTACTATAGCTTAACTTTGTGGTTTCTACATTATATTCAAAGCCACTTTCATCATCTATTGATAGAATTTCTGTTTTTACCAAAGGGCCATCATTTTTAACAAAATGTAAATCTTCTAAATCTAAGCTTAGCTTGCTAAATGACCAAACAGAAGCCCAATCACCCACACTCACAGTAATTTTAACTTCACCAGACTCTTGGATATTTTCTTCAATAACTCCACACCCAGTTATGGAGTCCTGAGGTGCATGTAGCAGTCTCCAAAAAGGCTCATTTGAGCTATGCGAACTATTCGCACTAAAATGAAACCCCATAATGAAGAAAATTATAAAATAACAAAATTTAGCATGATGCATATAAACTCCAAAATACTCTGTAAAACATTGTTTATTATAACACCTGTATTTTACTGCTTGCCACTTTTTGTAAAAAGTACAATTTTTCTTTGAATCATAATAAAATTCAATAATTCATAAGTGTTAAAGAAAACTAATCTAACTTAGAGGCTAAAATTCTTATTTTTGACTGAACCAACTTGGCACTGACCTCTTTTGAAAGATCCAATACACAGTCACTCACTATCCCGTAGGCTTCAAAAGATACGTTACCTATGTTCTCAAAGCATGAATAAAAATATGCTGTCT